>NZ_JACARS010000113.1:0-28338 GCF_013386485.1 Pseudomonas sp. P7758
CGCCATGCTTGAGCAGGCTCAGGGCCTTCTCCACGGCCAGGGTCGGCTGCTGCTGATCGGCTCGTCGCTGTCCAAGCAGGAACGCCAGGGGATCCGCCTGCAGCTGCAAGGCAACCAGGCGCCGAGCTTGTCGATCCTTGGCATCGGCAGCCGTGAAGGCACGCCGGTGACCCAGGAAAGCGGCGAATTCCTCAAGGACGCCCAAGGCGCAATCCTCGTACCGCGTCTCGACAGCCCGACCCTCAAGGCCTTCGCCAGCGAAATGGGCGGCCTCTACCGCCAGGCCCGCCTGGACGACAAGGACCTGCGCCACCTCGGGATGCTGGACGGCCCGCAAAGCCTGCGCAATGACGGCCAACTGCTGCACCTCGACACCTGGGCCGACCAGGGTTACTGGCTGCTCTTACCGCTATTGCTGCTGGCCGCCTGCGCCGGGCGCCGGGGCTGGCTGTTCTTCCTGCCGTTGCTGCTGTTGGGCGCGCCGCAGCCCAGCTATGCCTTCGACTTCCAGGACCTGTGGCTGCGCCCCGACCAACAGGGCCAACTGCTGCTGAAGAAAAAACGCCCGGCCGAAGCAGCCGAACATTTCGAAGACCCGCAATGGCAAGGCGTCGCACTGTATGAAGCGGGCAACTATGCCGAAGCCGCCAAGCGGTTTGCCGAAGGCAGCGACGCCTACTCCCACTACAATCGGGGCAATGCCCTGGCCAAAAGCGGCGAGCTGGAAGCGGCGATCGATGCCTACGAACAAGCCCTCGAAGCCCAGCCAGACTTGCAGCCGGCGCTGAAGAACAAGGCGCTGGTGGAAAGCCTGATGCAACAGGAACCGGAAAAAACCGAGCCGGCCAAGCCTGCAAAAAACGAGGATGACGAAACCACCCAACCCGGCCAGACTGCGCAACCGGGCGCCAGCAGCCAGACCGCCACCGGTGGCGAGCAGACGTCCCAAGGCCAGGGCCAGCCCGGCGCGACCGACACGCAAACCGGGGCCACGCCCCACGCCGGCAGCAACGAGGTACCCGGCAGCGAGTTGGGTGATGAACAAACCACCACCCCGCCCCTGCGCCCGGTCGACGGCACGCTTGAAGGCGAGCAGCGCCAGGCCCTGGAACAATGGCTGCGGCAGATCCCGGACAACCCCGGCGAGTTGCTGCGACGCAAATTCTGGTACGAACAGCAACAACATCAGGACAAGACTCGATGAACCGCTGCACCGCCTTTCTTCTCACCCTCGCGTTGTGGGCCAGCCAGGCCCAGGCCGCCGGCCTGGTGGCCAGTGTCGACCGCAGCCGCATCAATTCCGGGGAGACGGTGGAACTGACGGTGGAGTCCAACGATGTCACGCTGTTCGGCAAACCGGACCTGGCGCCGCTGGACCCGCTGTTTGAAGTGAGCGGCACGCGGCAGATCAACCAGCTCACCACCCTGGGTGGCGATAACCACGCCACCACCCGCTGGATCATCACCCTGCTGCCCAAGGAGAACGGCACCGTGGTGATTCCGCCGTTGCAGATCGGCGAACTCAAGACCCAGCCGATCACCCTGCAGGTGGTGGAAACCGTCAGCCAGAACACCGAGGCCCAACTGGCTCCTGTGTTCATCGAAACCAACCTCGACCAGGACAGCGTCTACGTCCAGGCCCAGGCGTTGCTGACCGTGCGCGTCTACCACTCGGTGTCGCTGTATGACGACAGCAGCCTCACGCCGTTGCAGGTCGCCGATACGCGCATCGAGCAGTTGGGCGAGTCGCGCACCTACGAGAAAGTCATCAACGGCATCCGTCACGGTGTGATCGAAACCCGCTATGCCATCTACCCGCAGCACAGCGGCACGCTGACCATTCCGACGCAGACGTTCAGCGCCACCCTGGTAGAGCCACGGCCCGCCCAGGACAACAACCCCCAGGGTTCCAAGCCCGGTAAGCTGATTCACGTCAGTTCGCCGGAGCTGTCGTTGACGGTCAAGGCCAAGCCGGCAATGTACCCGGCCGACGCTCCCTGGCTGCCGGCCCGCAGCCTGACCCTCACGGAAAGCTGGAACCCCGAGCCCGATCACGTACAGGTGGGCGACTCCCTGACCCGCAGCCTGACCTTGAAAGCCGAAGGCCTGGCCGGCGCGCAACTGCCACCGCTGGCACTGAGCGACATCCCCGGCCTGCGCCGCTACCCGGACCAGCCGGTGCTGAGCAACCAGAACAACGACCGTGGCCTGATCGGCAGCCGTGAAGACCGCGAAGCGCTGGTGCCCAACCGCGTTGGCGCGCTTGAACTGCCGGCGATGGAAGTGGTGTGGTGGAACACCCACGAAGACCATCTGGAACGCACCAGCCTGCCGGCGCGCACCCTGCAGGTGGCGACCAACCCGAGCCTGATCGTGGACACGCCGGCCAGCCCGACCGTGATCACCGCGCCGGACAACGACAGCCTGTGGATCTGGCAACTGACCAGCCTGATCCTGGCCTGCACCACCCTGCTGGGCTTCGGTTTGTGGTGGCGTGCACGCTGGCAGCCGGCGATTTTGCGTGCCGCGCAAACCGGCCCGAGCCCGCGAACTTTGCTGGACGACCTCAAGCGGGCGAGCCAGGCGAATGACCCGCAGGCTACGCGTCAGGCGCTGGATGCCTGGGCGCGACAGCAGCCGGAGACCCTGGCGGATATGGCGGCGCGGTTTGTGCCGTTGTCGGATGCGCTGGATGGGTTGAACGGCGCGCTGTACAGCGAGAGTGGGCAGTATTGGCAGGGAGAGGAATTGTGGCGGGCGGTGAAGGCGATTCCGATGGCGGAGCGCGAGCAGGACCCTGCGGGGGATAGCACCAGCTTGCCGCCGCTGTATCCCAAATAGCCCCCCTTGCAGAAACACCGCAAACCCAATGTGGGAGCGGGCTTGCTCGCGAAAGCGGTCTGTCAGTCACATATCTGCTGACTGATCTACCGCCTTCGCGAGCAAGCCCGCTCCCACATTTTGATCTGCGGCGTCTGGGTTACTTGCGCGCCGCCTCCCACGACTTCAGCAACTCGTTATAACTGACCGTCTCACCCTGCGGCTTCTCATTCGCCAGCTTCGGTTTCGGCGCACCCGGCTGGTCAAACCAGTATTGCGCATCCCGTTCTTCGTTCATTTTCGGCCCGCAAATCGGCTGCACCTTGGAGCGTTCCAGGCGCGTCATGATCGCGTCCTGATCCTTGGCCAACCCGTCCAGCGCCTGCTGCGGCGTCTTTTCTCCGCTGGCCGCTTCCGAAATATGGCTCCACCACAATTGCGCCAACCGTGGATAGTCCGGCACGTTGGTGCCGGTCGGGGTCCACTCCACCCGGGCCGGGCTGCGGTAGAACTCCACCAACCCACCGAGTTTCGGCGCCAGGTCGGTCATGGCCTGGGAGTTGATGTCAGACTCACGAATCGGCGTCAGGCCAACGATGGTTTTTTTCAGCGACACGGTTTTCGAGGTCACGAACTGCGCGTAGAGCCAGGCCGCCAGTTTCTGCTTCTCGGGCGTCGACTTGAGGAAGGTCCAGGAACCTACGTCCTGATAGCCCTTCTTCATGCCCTTTTCCCAGTAAGGCCCGACGGGTGATGGCGCCATGCGCCATTTCGGCGTGCCGTCGGCGTTGACCACCGGCAGGCCCGGCTTGGTCATGTCGGCGGTAAACGCGGTGTACCAGAAGATCTGCTGGGCGATGTTGCCCTGGGACGGCACCGGACCGGATTCGGAGAAGGTCATGCCCGCCGCTTCCGGTGGTGCATAGGCTTTCATCCAGTCCACGTATTTCTGCGTGGCATACACCGCCGCCGGGCCGTTGGTGTCGCCACCACGGGTGACGCTGGAGCCCACCGGGTGGCAGTCCTCCACGCGAATGCCCCATTCGTCCACCGGCAAACCGTTGGGCAGGCCCTTGTCGCCGCCACCGGCCATGGAGAACCAGGCATCGGTGAAGCGCCAGCCCAGGGACGGGTCTTTCTTGCCGTAGTCCATGTGCCCGTAGACGCGCTTGCCGTCGATTTCCTTGACGTCTTCGCTGAAGAATTTGGCGATGTCTTCGTAGGCCGACCAGTTCACCGGCACGCCGAGTTCATAGCCGTACTTTTCCTTGAACTTGGCTTTCAGGTCTGCCCGTTCGAACCAGTCGGCGCGGAACCAGTACAGGTTGGCGAACTGTTGGTCGGGCAATTGGTAGATCTTGCCGTCGGGCGCAGTGGTGAACGAAATGCCGATGAAGTCCTTGATGTCCAGGGTGGGTGAAGTGAAGTTCTTGCCTTCGTTGGCCATCAGGTCGGTGATGGATTCTGTCTTGCCATAGCGAAAGTGCGTACCGATCAAGTCGGAATCGTTGACCCAGCCGTCATAGATATTCTTGTCGGACTGCATCTGGGTTTGCAGCTTTTCCACCACGTCGCCTTCCTGCAGCAAGTCGTGGGTCAGCTTGATCCCGGTGATTTCGCTGAAGGCCTTGGCCAGCACCTTGGATTCATACTCGTGGGTGGTGAGGGTTTCCGACACCACGTTGATCTTCATCCCGCGAAACGGCTCCGCGGCCTTGATAAACCACTTCAGCTCTTCAAGCTGCTGGGCTTCGGTGAGGGTCGACGGTTTGAACTCACTGCCGATCCATTTTTTCGCAGCGTCTTCATAAGCATCCGCCCAGGCCGCAGCACTGAGCCCGCTGAGCGCCAGCACGGCCGCCAATGAAATGCTATGTCGCAGCTTATTGTTTTTATCGAACATAGAGACCTCCTGGTTTTGGGGTTCAAAAGGGGCAGCTAGCCCCAACGCATCACAGACAACAGCCACACCAGAGACAGCGCGGACGCCACCCAGATGCTCCAGCCGGTTACGCCGATCACCAACAAATGCAGGTAGGCGCTGCCGAGAAGACCGATAAACAAACGATCACCACGGGTGGTGCTGATCGGTAAAAAGCCGCGCCGGGGGATACTCGGCGAGCGCAATTCCCAGGTCGTCATGCCCACCAGCAGCAGGCCGATCGCGGCAAAGAACAGTGCGGTCGGGGTGGTCCAGGCCATCCATTCCATCATCGACTCCTCAGACCCGGCCCAGGGCAAAGCCCTTGGCCACATGGTTGCGAACGAACCAGATCACCAGCATGCCCGGCAAAATGGTCAACACCCCCGCCGCCGCCAGCACGCCCCAGTCGATGCCGGAGGCCGAAACCGTACGGGTCATCACTGCGGCGATGGGTTTGGCGTTCACCGACGTCAGCGTGCGTGCCAGCAGGAGCTCGACCCAGGAAAACATGAAGCAGAAAAACGCCGTGACGCCGATCCCCGAGCCAATCAGCGGGATGAAGATCTTCACGAAAAACTTGGGGAAGCTGTACCCGTCGATGTAGGCCGTTTCGTCGATTTCCTTGGGCACGCCCGACATGAAACCTTCGAGAATCCACACCGCCAGCGGCACGTTGAACAGGCAATGGGCCAAGGCCACCGCGATATGCGTATCGAACAAGCCAATGGACGAATACAGCTGGAAGAACGGCAGCAAAAACACCGCCGGCGGCGCCATGCGGTTGGTCAGCAACCAGAAGAACAAGTGCTTGTCGCCGAGGAAGCGGTAGCGCGAGAACGCGTAGGCCGCCGGCAGCGCCACGCTCAGGGAAATCACGGTGTTGAGGCTGACGTAGTACAGCGAGTTGAGGTAGCCGGTGTACCAGCTCGGGTCGGTGAAGATCACCTTGTAGTTGGCGAAGGTGAAGTCCTGCGGAAACAGGGTCAGGCCGCCGAGGATTTCGGTGTTGCTCTTGAAGGACATGTTCAGCAGCCAGTAGATCGGCACCAGCAGGAACAGGATGTAGACCAGCAGCGGGATTACCTTGCGCTTGCTCATGTTGGCGGCCTCAGCGGTTGGCGTCGGAGTGGGTCATGGCGGTGTAGAACAGCCAGGACACCAACAGGATGATCAGGAAGTACACCAGCGAAAACGCCGCCGCCGGGCCCAGGTCGAATTGGCCTACGGCCATCTGGGTAAGCGTCTGGCTGAGGAAGGTGGTGGCGTTCCCTGGCCCGCCGCCCGTCAGCACAAACGGTTCGGTGTAGATCATGAAACTGTCCATGAAGCGCAGCATCACCGCGATCAACAGCACGCTCTTCAGTTTTGGCAACTGGATATGTCGGAACACCGCCCAGCTGGACGCCCGATCAATCCGCGCCGCCTGGTAGTACACATCCGGGATCGCCCGCAGCCCCGAGAAACACAGCAGCGCCACCAGGGACGTCCAGTGCCACACGTCCATCACCAGCACCGTGACCCAGGCGTCCATGGTGTTGGCGGCGTAGTTGTAGCTGATGCCCATCGCATTGAGCGTGGAACCCATCAGGCCAATGTCGGCACGGCCAAAGATCTGCCAGATGGTGCCGACCACGTTCCACGGAATCAGCAGCGGAATCGCCATTACGATCAACACCAGCGACGACCATCGGCCCTTGGTGGGCATCGTCAGGGCAATCGCGATGCCCAGCGGAATCTCGATCAACAGCACACACGCCGAGTAGATGAACTGACGCAGCAGCGAGTCATGCAGGCGCGGGTCCAGCAGCACCTGTTTGTACCAGTCGGCGCCGACGAAGTAGCGGCTGGATTGGTCGAAGATGTCCTGCACCGAGTAGTTGACCACGGTCATCATCGGGATCACCGCGCTGAAGGCCACCAGCAGGAACACCGGCAATACCAGCCACCAGGCCTTGTTGTTCTGCACCTTGTTCATGGCTGCACCTCCAGCAAGTAGTCATCGGCATACACCATCAGCCACTGCCCCGGAAAGCTGATGGACGCCTGGCCCTCGGGCACCGGTTTGTCTTCGGCCAGGCGCACTTTCAACGGTGCGCCATCGAGGTTGAGGGTCATGATCTTGTAGGTGCCGAGGTCTTCCACATGGGTGACTTGCGCCTGTAGCGCGTCGGGATTGTGCTCATCCCACACATGGATAAATTCCGGGCGGATGCCGACCTGCAGCTTCTTGTAAGGCATTTCGCCAATGCGCTGCTGCAACGCCTCGGGCAACGCCAGATGTGTCCCGGCAAAGCGCACACCGCCCGCCTCTGCCTGCACCTCAATCAGATTCATCCCAGGGCTGCCGATGAAATAGCCGACAAAGGTGTGACTGGGCCGCTCGAACAACTCCCGGGGCGTACCGAACTGCACGATCTGCCCGCCGTACATCACCGCGATCTTGTCGGCGAAGGTCGAAGCTTCCAGTTGGTCGTGGGTCACGTAGACCATGGTGATGTTGAACTGCTCGTGGATCTGCTTGAGCTTGCGCCGCAGCTTCCATTTCAGGTGCGGGTCGATCACCGTCAGCGGTTCGTCGAACAGGATCGCCGACACGTCATCCCGCACCAGCCCGCGGCCCATGGAGACTTTCTGCTTTTCATCGGCAGTGAGGTTGCGGGCCTTTTTGTCCAGCAGGTTTTGCAGGTCGAGCACCTCGGCAATTTCCTGCACCTTGCTGTGAATCTTCGCCTCGGCCATGCCCTGGTTTCGCAGGGGAAAAGCCAGGTTATCGAACACGGTCATGGTGTCGTACACCACCGGAAACTGGAACACCTGGGCGATGTTGCGTTTTTCCGGGGTCAGTTCGTTGACCACCTTGGCGTCGAACAGCACCTGGCCTTCGGATGGGCTGAGCAGGCCGGAGATGATGTTGAGCAAGGTCGACTTGCCGCAGCCCGACGGCCCCAGCAACGCGTAGGCGCCGCCCTGCTCCCAGACGTGGTTCATCTCGCGAATCGCGTAGTCCTCGGGGCCGTTTGGCTTTGAACTGTAGCTGTGGGCCAGGTTCTGCAAATGGATCTCGGCCATCAGGCAACCCTCGCGACACGTCGGCCCGGAGCCTGGACCAGACGTCCCTGACCATCGAACACAAACAGTTTGTGGGTAGGGATATAGATGCGGATCGGCGCGTCGACGTCGTACTCATGCACGCCGGGCAAATGCAGCACCAGCAAGAAGTGTTCGCTGCGCACATGCAGGAAGGTTTCCGAGCCACTGATCTCGGCGACTTCCACGGTCACTGCCAGCTCCAGGTCATCGTCGTTGCTCGGCACCAGGCTGATATGGCTGGGACGCACGCCAAAGCGAAACTCGCCCTCACCGATGGGCCGCAGGTCGACGTTCAGCGGGAAGTGCACGAAGTTGGCGAAGCTCACTTCATTGCCACTGATGCGCCCGGGCATCAGGTTGATCGGCGGCTCGGAAAACAGCTCGGCCGCCAGCACGGTTTGCGGCTGGTGATAGACCTCAGCGGCCTTGCCGCTCTGGATCACCCGGCCCTCGTGGAGAATCGTGGTGGTACCGCCCAGGGCCAGGGCTTCGTTGGGTTCGGTGGTGGCGTAGATGGCGATGGTGTGACGCGCCTTGAACAGCTCGCGCATTTCCTGGCGCAGTTCTTCGCGCAGTTTGTAGTCCAGGTTCACCAGGGGCTCATCGAACAGAATCAGCTCGGCATCCTTGACCAGCGCCCGGGCCATGGCGGTGCGTTGCTGCTGGCCGCCGGAGAGTTCCAGGGGGTGACGCTGGAGGAATTTCTCGATGCGCAGCATTTTCGCGGTTTCGAGGACTTTGCTCTGGATCTGCTCGGCAGAGACTCCGGCCTGGCGCAGCGGCGAGGCGATGTTCTCGAACACGGTCATGGTCGGGTAGTTGATGAACTGCTGATAGACCATCGACACATTGCGCAGGCGCACCGGCTTCTGGGTGACGTCCACGCCATTCATCAGGATGCGCCCGCTGTCAGGCTTGTCCAGGCCGGCCATCAGGCGCATCAGGCTGGTCTTGCCGGAGAGCGTGCGGCCCAGCAATACATTGAAGGAACCGGCTTCGAAACGCAGGTTGGCGTCGTCGATCCAGGTTTGGCCTTCGACAACGCGAGTGACGTGCTCCAGGGTCAATGACATGACACGACCTTTTTATTATTGGAATGGTTCTGGCAGGAGCACAGAGCGAGTTCCGTGCCAACAACCCAAACCTCAGGCCGGTCAACGAGTTAGGCAAAACAGCGATTCGCCTCTGAACAGAAATGAACAGGTCAGGCTGAACAACTGAACAATCGGCGGGTTGACAATGAACAGTTCTGAACAACACTGAACGGGCCTTCCGCACCCCAGAACAACAATAAAGCAAGGGTCACCGCCATGAGCACACCGCTGGCGCACGATGCCATCATCCAGGACTCCTGGCGCCGCTGCCGGGCCTATGGCCTGGATCACCAGAGCACACCGAGCTTCGACCAACTGCCCGCAGACGGCGTCAGCCAGTTGCTGGAAAGCCAGCATTCCCTTGTGCAGACCACCCACCAGGAAGTGCTGCCCTACTACGAAAACATCCTCAGCAATTCCAACTGCCTGATCATGCTTGCCGACAACCAGGGCCAGGTGCTGACTTCGTGGGGCACCCAACGCTTTATCGACCCCAAGCTGGCCCGTGGTTTCAGCGCCGGCGCCAGCTGGATGGAGCGCTCCAGCGGCACCAACGCCATCGGCACCGCCCTGGCCTGTGCCCAGGCAGTGCATATCGAACATGACGAACACTTCCTCAAGGCCAACCGTTTCATGACCGGCTCGGCAGCGCCGATCTTCGATGCGCAGCGGGAAATCATCGCGGTGCTGGATGTGTCCAGCGACAGCTACCTGCCGCCCTCCCACACCCTCGGCATGGTCAAGATGATGAGCCAGACCGTCGAGAACCGGCTGATCCTCAACCTGTTTCGCGGTGAGCATTTCCAGCTGACGTTCAACACCGGGCTGAACAACCTCGATAGCCAGTGGGCCGGACTGCTGATTTTTGATGAAAGCGGTCAGGTACTGTCGGCCAATCGCCGGGCCGACAACCTGCTGGGCATCAGCCTGTCGCGGGTGTTGATCGACAGCCTGTTCAAGGTCTCGCTGCTGGAACTGCTCAACCAGCCCGAAGGCCTGCCCTTCTCGCTGCAAGCCGCCGGACGCAACCGTTTCCAGTGCCTGCTGAAACGGCCGAAACAGGCGCCAGTGCAGGCTCGCGTGTTTGTGGAAACGAAAAAGCCCCGCGAACCCGGCCCCACGGCCATCAGTCTCAAGACCCTGCACTTCGGCGATGCCCGCGTGGAAAAGGCCGTACGTCAGGCCGAGCGCCTGCTGGAAAAGGATATTCCGTTGCTGATCCACGGTGAAACCGGTGTCGGCAAGGAAGTGTTCGTCAAAGCCCTGCACAAGGCCAGTTCCCGCAGCCAACAAGCGTTTATCGCGGTCAACTGCGCAGCGATCCCCGCCGAACTGGTGGAGTCGGAACTGTTCGGTTATGAAAAAGGCGCGTTCACCGGCGCCAACCAGAAAGGCAGCATCGGGCTGATCCGCAAGGCAGACAAAGGCACGCTGTTCCTCGACGAGATCGGCGACATGCCCCTGCCGACCCAGGCCCGGCTGTTGCGGGTATTGCAGGAACGCTGTGTGCAGCCTGTAGGCAGCAGCGAGTTGTACCCGGTGGATTTGCGGATCATCTCCGCCACCAACCGCTCGCTGCGCGAACAGGTACAGCTCGGGCGTTTTCGCGAAGACCTGTATTACCGCATCGGTGGCCTGACCCTGGAGCTGCCGCCGCTACGGGAGCGCACGGATAAACAGGCGTTGTTCAAGCAGCTGTGGCAACAGCATCGCGAGCCGACGCAGTGGGCCGGGTTGACTAACGAGGTGCTGGCCTTGTTTGAACAGCATCCGTGGCCGGGGAACCTGCGCCAGGTGAGCAGCGTGTTGCAGGTGGCACTGGCCATGGCGGAAGAGCAGCCGATTCGGGCGGAACATCTGCCGGATGATTTTTTTGTGGATTTGAATGGGGTGGTGCCGGTGTGTGATGCAGTGGATGACAGTCTGGACCTGAATGAGCGACTGAAGGCGGTGGGCGGGAATATCTCTCACCTGGCCAGAGAGCTTGGCGTCAGCCGCAATACCCTCTACAAACGCCTGCGACAAAACGGGAATGCTGTGTAGAAACACAATCAAAAATGTGGGAGCGGGCTTGCTCGCGAATGCGGTATATCAGTCGCTGATGCTTTAACTGACAGTCTGCATTCGCGAGCAAGCCGGCTCCCACATTGGAACTACATTGGGTTTGAGAAGTGGGTTCAGTTCAGGACCGGCCTTGCCCCCATTGGCACTTTGCGCCCTGGCGCCGCCATTTCAAACAACTGCTCCACCCGAGCACTCTCCTGCGCACTCGGTTTGATCGCCCATGCACACGCCACAAAAATCCCCGCATTGACCACCAGCCCCACAATCCCGCTGGTCAACGACCCCAGCCCGGGAATGTCGTCCGGGTACATCGTCGTCAGCACAATCGCCATCACGATCCCCGCCAGCATCCCGGCAATCGCGCCTTCCTTGTTGCCGCGGCGGCTGAAAATGCCGAAGAACAGCGGCACCGCCAACTGGATAATCCCCTGGTAGGAAATCTGCGCCAGCAATTGCAGTCGCGCGTAATCAAAGGTCAGGTACGCCAGCACCGAGGCGGCAACGATAAACACCACCATCCCGGACTTGGCCAACAGCGTCAGTTGCCGATCGGTACGCGGGGTGTTCCAGGTAGCCAGGTCGTTGGCGAACTGGGTGCCGCAGACCTGCACGCAGCCGTCGACGTGGCCGATGCTCGCCGCCAGTACGATGACGATAGCCAGCGCCAGCATCCACGGCCCGCCGATGTCGAACAGCGAGAGGAACCAGCCTTGTTGCGGGTGCGCGATGACGTTCGGGTCCTGGCTGATGGCCGCGGCAAACAGCATCAGAATCCCGTAGAAACCACCCACCAACAGGATCGTGTACAGCGTGCCTTTCTTCACCGCCTTGACGCCGCTGGCGGTGTAGATGCGCTGGAAGCTCATGGGCCAGCACATCGAGCCGATCACGCCGGTGAAGATCAGGCTGAACATGTACAGCGGGCCGTAACCGGTGCCGCTGGCGCCGGGAATCAGCAACATTTTCGCCGGCAGGTGCGACAGGTTGGAGAACGACGCCTGGTCGCCGAACAGCAGGAACACACACAGCGCCGCACACACGACATAGGCGATCAGGCCCTGGAACATGTCGGTCATGATCAGCCCGCGCATGCCCATGCTCACGGTCCAGTACTGGCGCACCAGCACCACCACCACGCCGGCGACCAGGCAGGTGGTGACGCCCCAGCGGCCGAAGCTGGCGAACTGGAACAACATCGCCAACGCCTGGATGCCCATCACCACCCACGGGAATACCGAGATGATGCCGATGATCGAGGCCACGCGCTTGACCACCGGGCTGTTGAAGCGCATGCCGAGCAAGTCCGGCTGGGTGCGCAGGTTGAAACGCTGGCCCCAGGTCCACGCGCGGCGGGCCATCAGGTACATTGCCGTCACGCCAAGGGTGGCGTAGACCATGCCGTAGAAGCCCAGGGCGCCGCCGATGGTCAGGGCGAAAAACGCGGTAAAGGTCGAGCCCGGCCACCACGAGTTGGTGTAACACATGGCGATGTACCACGGCCCATAGGAGCGCCCGCCTACGGCGTAATCGGAAAAACTCGTGCTCTCGCGGTTGGTGGCGTACAGCACGGCGATCATCCCGGCCAGGAACAGGCCGATGACGCCGAAGGTGATAAAGAGGTTGGCATCGCTGGCGGTGCTGATCATTGCGCATCCCCCTCTTCGGGTATTTCGCCGGCCTTCAATTCGGCGACGTACAACGCCCACAGGCCCAGGCCTGCGAGGACGGCAACGGCGATCCAGTAGAAGATCGGCAACGGTATGCCCAGTACCAACGCGGTACTGCCGCTCACGCTCAAATAGAACGGCGGGAATAAGGCGAGCATCAGCAACAGGAAAAAGTACACGCCAAAGAGTTGGCTTTTCAGGCGTCCGGGTGGTGCGCTATCAGATTTCATGAGTCGGGTGCTCCTTGAATTTGTGGATCGTTTTTTTGTGTGATCAAACAAAAATCAAGCAGTGAAAACGCAGGCACCAATCAGCGCCCAAGTGACTTCATTCAATGCATTATTGTTGTCTGGCGCAGGCTCAAGCCTGTCTTAGCCAGGTTTCCCATTGCGAATCGTTGATGATGCTGCGGGCACGCATGTGCTTCCAGGTGCCGTATTTGTAGAAGTCGAAATCCAGCTGCGACACCGCGTGCTGCACCATCGCCCAGGTCGACCATTTGATGTCCGCCAGGGCCTTGTGCAACTTGATGCGCGCGAGGTTCTGCGGGGTGACCTGGCCGAAGTAATCCTCGATCAGGGCCAGTTCCATTTCATCAGTGAAAAACATTTCGCCGAACCACAGCGCCAGTTCGTAATGCCGGTCGTTGTTGGAGGCGTATTCGAAGTCCACCAGACGAATTTGCCGACGGTCGTTGAGCATGAAATTACCCGCCAGGGTGTCATTCATGCAGGGAGCCAGGTCGATGCCGGAAGCTTGCAGCACGCCCCGGGCGCGGTCGCATTGGCGGCGCAGCCAGGCGTCGTCGGCGGGCTTGCAGCCGTTGAGTTGCTCCACCTGCCGCTGGTGCTCGGCAATCATGTCGAACACGGTCTTGGTCTGCACCAGTGGCGGCTGGTCGTTGAACGCCTTGAGGGCGTGCAGCGCGTTGTGGCGCACGTCGCGGTCGAGGAAGTCGTGGTTGGAGGAGGCGCGCCAGCCCTCCATGAACTCGAAGACTTCCACGCCGAACTCTTCAAGGAATGCGAACACCGGCGCGCCATAGCCGGTTTGCGCCGCCTTGAGGCTGGCGTCGTGGGCCGTGCGGCGGTCGATGAACATCTCGGTGCCCACGCCCGGCACCTTGAAGAAATACGCAGTGTCGATCCCGGCCACTTCCACCCGCCAGTTGGTGTTGGAAATCCCGCCGCTGACCGGTTCATAACGAATGCCGGTGCCGCCCCAACTGGCAACCCCGCGCACCGCCGCTTCCAGCTGACACTCTTGTGGCGTACACGCCTCACCTAACGCTTTCATGCCTGTCCCTCCTGTACCTGACGTAGCCAACCTTCAAACCGCGGGTCTTGCAGACTTTGGCGGCAGCGCAACAGCGTCCACTGCCCGACCTTGGAAAACTCCAGCGGCCGCGCCGAGGTAGCGCCGACCCACAGGCCCCAGAGCGTCCAGTACCAATCGTTGATCAAGGCGTACAAGCGGCAGCGCGCATAGTCGCTTTCACGGCACTCGCCGGCCCAGGCATGGATGCCTTCGCGCCAGTCGTTTTCGAAGACGTACAACTCGTTAAGGCTGATGGCCACGTCGTACCAGGGATCACCACTGCCGGCGTAATCGAAGTCGATCAGTTGCAAGGCGCCGTCCGGGCCGATCATCACGTTGCTCGCCACGCCGTCGCCGTGCAGCGGCACCGAGTCGCTGGCGTTCAGTTGCAGCGAGGTCCAGGCCAGGTCAATGCAGGTGCCGATCCAGGCGTGGTCGATGGGCAAGGCCACGCTGTAGCGCACGCATAATTCGCGCAGGTGCTGGATGTCTTGCAGCGGCGAGCGGGCGAAGCCCGGCGAGGTGCCTTGGTGCAGTTGTTTCTTCAGGGTCCAGAGCGCTTGCAGGCGCTGGGGCTGCATCAATTCGCCGAGGCGGGCCCAACGCCACTCGCTGGTGGGCAACGCATCCAGCAGCAACACGCCGGCCGTGGCATCCACCAGGCGCACACCCGGCGTCACGTCGCAATCAGCTGCCAGTTGGGTGGCGCGGGCAGTGCGTTCAATGTCGATCAGCGCGCGCATGTCGTCATGCAAGACTTTGGCGTAACACTGGCCCCACGGTGCGCTGACGGTAAAACCGGCCCACTCGGTGGCCAGGCGTACCGGCGAGGCAATCCCGGCGGTGCCCTCTTCGACCACCACATGGGCGGACAAGCCGGCGGCCTCCAGGGCGCCCAGCAGCCGTGACTTTGCTTGCAAACGACTCGACATGGCAGACCTCAGCGGTAGGCGTTGGGGGTGGAACAGGCGCGGTGCAGCAACGCGGTCAGCATGTGCAGGCCGTTGCGCATGTCCTGCTCGCTGGTGAATTCCGCTTCGTTGTGGGACACGCCATTGCTGCTCGGGATAAACAGCAGGCACACCGGGTAATGCCGGCTCAGGCTGATGGCGTCGTGGCCTGACACGGTGACGCTGTTGCCGATGGGCAAGCGCAGTTGCTGGCCGACGCCGTAGGCCAGCTCGGCAAAACCGTGATGCAGGTGGCTCGGCTCACGCAGGGCGCGGCTTTCGATGCTGTAGTCAGTCGACGTGGCGCTGGCGGTGGCCTTGAGGCTGGCGTCCAGGCGCGCACCGGCTGCGGCCAGTAATTCGGTGTCGGGCGAGCGGTACTCGACATGCAACGTCACGCTGGAAGGCACCACGTTGGGGGAATTGGGATAGATCTCCAGGCGCCCCACCGAGCTGTGCAGTTGCACGCCGTGCAGGTCGGCCTCGGCCCGCACCGCAGTGATCGCGTGGGCGGCGGCCAGCAAGGCATCCTTGCGTGCAGCCATGGGTGTAGGACCGGTGTGGTTCTGTTCACCGATGAACCGAATCCGTTGCTTGAGGGCGGCCCAGGTGTCGCGCACCACACCGATGGCCAGCCCGTCGCGCTCAAGGCCATCACCTTGTTCGACGTGGATTTCCACATAACCGGCGACGTCCAGCTCGACGCGGCCCTCCCCCAGATAACCAATCTGCTGCAGCGCATGCTTGAGGCTGATGCCATCGCCATCGCGGCAGGCCCAGGCGTCCTGCAGGGCCAGGTCACCGGTGAACACGCTGCTGCCGATCAGGCTGGGCTGGAAACGCGCGCCCTCCTCGTTGGTCCAGTTCACCACCGCCAGGTTGCACGCCGGTACTTCGCCGCGCTCGCGCAGTTGGCGAGCCAGGCTGGCCACCGCGACTGCGCCGGCCAGCACGCCATAGACCCCATCGAAACGCCCGGCACTCGGCTGGCTGTCGAGATGCGAGCCACACAGCACGTAGGGCGCTTCTGGATTAAAGGTGATCAAACCGAACATGTTACCCACTGCATCCACACGCACGTCAAAACCGCGTTCAGTCAGCCAGGCCGCGAACAGGTCGCGCACGGCGCCGTCTTCAGCCGAGGCGGCGAGGCGATGCAGCCCACCGGCCTTGGTTGCACCGATGGCCGAAGTGTCGCGGAACAGCGCCTCGAAGGTTTCAAGGTCCTGTTCACTGGGCACCAGCAACTCAGGGGTAAAGGATATCGACATGGGCTTGCTCCAGGCGGGTCGCAAAGTCGTTGGACGGCGCACGATTGGTGACCAGGGTCGTGATGGCGCTGAACGGCAGCGTATTGATAAAGGTGCGGTGGCCGAACTTGGCGTCATCGGCCAGGATCACGCTGCGCAGGCTGTGTTTGGTCAGTTCCCGGCGCAGCAGCGCCTCGGGCTCCTGGTAGTCCATGAACCCCAGCTCCAGGTCGACAGCGCCGATGCCCATGAAGGCAATGTCGTAGTGGAACTGTCGGACGAATTCCAGGGTGTGGGCGCCAATCAGCGCGTTGTCGTTGCGGCGCACATCGCCGGGCACCACCAGCACCTGGTTGGCGCTTTGCTCGGTGATCAGGCGGGCGATGTCCAGGGAGTTGGTGATGATGCGCAACTGGCTGAACGCGGTCAGTTGCTGGGCCAGGGCCAGGGTCGAGGTGCCGGTGTCGAGGAACAGCACCATGCCTTCGCTCACCAGCTTCGCTGCACACACCGCGATACGCGTCTTGGCCTGGGGCTTGATGCGGCTGCGCACCTGCAGCGGCTGTTCTTCGTTGAGCCGCGGCAGGATCGCGCCGCCGTGGATGCGCCGCAGCTTGCCGGCTTCTTCCAGGTACTTGAAGTCGCGGCGGATGGTTTCTTCGGAGACGAACAGCGCCTGCGCCAGGTCCGACGCCTTGACGCGCTGGTGTTGAGTGAGCAGGAGCATGATTTCGTCGAGACGTGGCTGGTTGAGCATAAAAGAGGTATTCCAAGGCAGGTTCAGGCGGCCGGTATTGCGCGCCCCACGGCGAAACGCGGCGCGAGCCGGTCCAGCGGGGAGCATAGAACGTAATACAGCCATGGACAGGGTCACGGGTACCTCTCACTCATCAGGGTGTGAAAGGGCAGGACAACACAAAGCGTTTATCACGGGCGGGCTTCTTTTGAGTCCGCTCCGGGTGCAATCAATCAGGGCATCAGCATCGGGGGACGGTGCTGATCCCAGGGGGCGATGGCTTCGACGGCCGCGCAGAATTGCAGCACCTGGGCGTCGGCAAAACGTGGGCCGATCACCTGCAGGCCAATCGGCAAACCGCTCGGGCTGAAGCCGCAGGGCAGGCTGGCAGCGGGGTTGCCGGTGATATTGAACGGATAGGTAAACGGCGTCCAGCGGGCCCAGGGCACCGCGCCCTCCTCGCCCGGCCAGCCCTCGGGGGCAACCCGGTCGGCGGCGAACGGCAGGATCGGCATCGTCGGCATCAGCAGTACGTCGTAGTCATTAAACAGCGCGTGTACCTGATTGGCGAACAGTGCACGTTGCTGCACAGCCTTGAGGTAGGCCGCCAGATCGTAATCGGCGGAGCGCTTGATCAGCGCAGCGAAACCCGGGTCCAGTTGGTCGAGGCGATCGGCCAGGGATTTGCCATAGGCGATCCCGCGCCCGCCGACCCACAGGGTTTCGAAGGTGGCCAGCGGGTCTTGCCAGTCCAGGGTCAGGGTGGTGACGGTGACCGGCAGCTCATCCGCAAGGTAATGCACCGCCGCTTCGACGGTGGCGGCGATGACCGGGTCCACCGGCGTATCGAACAAGGTCGGGCAATAAGCCACACGCACGGGGCCCAGCGGTTGGTCGCAGCGCGCCAGGTAGGACTCGGTGGGCGCGGGCAAGGCCTGGTGATCCAGCGGATCGGGGCCGGAGAGGATATCGAAGAGCAACGCGCTGTCGCGCACGGTGCGGGTGATCGGGCCGGCGTGGCTGAGCATTTCAGTGGCGGACCAGGGCCAGGTGGGGATGCGCCCCAGAGAGCCTTTAAGAGCGAATGCACCGCAAAAGGCGCCGGGAATGCGCACCGAACCGCCGCCGTCGGAACCCAGCGTGGCCGGGACCATGCGTGCTGCCACCGCAATGGCCGAGCCGGAACTGGATCCTCCGCTGGTGAGCTGGGGGTTCCAGGGGTTGCGGCCATTGCCGAAAACCCGGGAGGTGCTGGCGCCGGTCCAGCCGAATTCGGTGGTGGCGGTCTTGCCGACGATGATCGCGCCGGCCTCCTTGAGGCGGCGGATGATCGGGGCGTCCTGGGTGGGGACGTTGTCCAGGCCGGTCAGCGAACCGCGGGTGGTGCGCAGATTGGCGGTGGAGAACAGGTCTTTGATGCCGAAGGGGATGCCGTGGAGCGGGCCACGAAATTGGTTGGCCTGCGCTTCTGCGGTCAGGATTTCAGCCTGCTCCCGCGCGGATTCGGTGTAGACGTCGCCGAAGGCATTCAGTGTGGGATTGTGGGTTTTGATGGCTTCGAGGCTTTGCTCGACCAGTTGCACAGGGGTCAGTGTGCCTTGGCGGATGCTTTCGGCTGCGTGCAGGACGCTGGGCATGTGGGTCAGTGAGGTATCAGTCTTCATTGAGCATCCTGGGACATCTGCGAAATGATCCAGCGGGTACGTCAATAGACGCCAAGGGAATGGAAGCTGTCAAGTTGGATTTGTTGCATATGTGGGTTTTGTGGGATTTATTTTTGTCGGAGATTTGGCTTACGAAAACGGGTCGGTTTAGCCGGGGATTTGGCGAAACGCCCTATCAGTAGCAGTGGATAGCTCTGACTTCTTTCTCTTACAAACCTCTGCAAAGTCCCTCGCCTGATCACACAGCGCGAGGGAACGCCGATGTTTTTTTCGATTAATGCCCTGCCCGATGGGGCTGCCTCTTGAATCCCGCCATAGGCAGGTTGGCCCTGGCTCCCATGGATGTGGAGACGAAGGACGTTGAAGCGGTCTTTCGTAACTTCAGGGAGTGCCTTAACACGTTTGACGATTGGGCTGAGAGCTTCTGGAGCTTTTCGTCGCTGGAAGTCGAGCAGGTGTTCAAGGTTGGGGATGAGGTCGCGCTGGTCGCGCCTGTTTCCTCTAAAGCCCCCAGTACCACCGTTGCAATGTGCAAACCCAATGGTGCGCTGACCCTGGTGCATATGTTTGAGAGCAAGCGGTTTGTGCCGATCGGCAACACGCCGGTCATGCTCCAGGCCATCGCCGAGGACGGCAGCCTGATCGGTCCCCCCATTCATAAAACCATCGGCCCCAGCGGCATCCTCGAAATCACCGACTGCACGCGCGACCAGCAGTATCAGGTCAGCTTCTACCCCGATGTTTCCAAAGATCACGTCAAGGCGCTCTACGCCTCCTATCAGTCGGTGATCAGCTCACTGGAAAGCAGCTTGCGCAGTGAATGGACGAGCACCTTCGAAGAGCAGTGGAAACAGTACTCAAACGCCAGCGCCCTCGACCGTCGCAAGTTGATGGACGCCGCGTTTGTGCGAGGGATTACGAACACGCTGTACAGCCTTTGGGACGGTATTCCAAACCTGTACGACTGGCTGGCGGACATCAAACCCAATAGCGAAAAGTTGCTGCAGTACCTCTCCCAAGGCGAGCTTGAAGAGCTGTTGAAGCTCAGCAATGAGGCCATTGCCAACGGTCTTCTGGTGCTGAGCGATGAACCGCTGCTGTTCATCTATCTGTCGGCGATGTTCAGTTGGGCGCAATTGCTTCCGCCGCCGGACATGAACGAGCTGCTGGGGGAAATGACTTCCGAGGTACTGCTCAACCTGCTGTTGCTGTTGGCCACCGGCGGCATGGGTGTGGCGGTGCGTTTGGGCCCGCAGGTGCTGGGCAAGGTCAGGTCCGGCCGGGCACGGGTGTTACTCGAGCAGATGGCCAAGTTGGGCGAGGCACCACGGCTGGACTGGCACCCCAGTGTGCTTAAGCCGGTGTCGCTTAAAAATGATCCAGTGTCGATCAAGGCAGCGGCCGTGCCGTTGAAGGCCGGTGTAAACGAGGTTTCGAATCCGGCAGCGCTGGTCCGAAAGCCTAAGGCGGCGCGCACGGCGCTGGTGAAGCAAGAACATGTGGATGATGCCCCGGCTTCGGCGAAAAACCCCAATGGGGATGCGTCGGCTTGTGCAGTAGATACCTGTAAAAACGGCTGCCCGGTATCAATGGTTACCGGTGAGGAGCTGCTGACCCTCACCGATGGCTCATTGGAGGGTGTGCTGCCGTTTACCTGGACGCGGTTGTATCGCAGCAGTGCCGTGGAAGTGGATTGCGGGTTGGGGTTTGGCTGGAGTCATGCGCTGGCGCAGCGCTTGGTGGTGAGCGGCGAATCGGTGGTGTGGACCGATCACGAAAACCGCAGCACCACCTTTCCCCTGCCCTCTGCTGCACGGCCGGCGATCACCAATAGCCTGGCGGAAGCGGCGATTTATCTGGGTGCTTTGCCGGATGAGTTGGTACTGGCTCAGGCGTCGCTTTTCTACCACTTCCGTGACGGTGTGCTGACGGCGATCAGTGACGCGTACGACAACCGGCTGCGCATTTCCCGCGATTATTCAGGGCGGATTCAGCGGATCGATAACCATGTTGGCCAGGGATTACTGCTGCGGTATGAGCACGGCCATATCGTTGCCGTCGACTATCAGGTGCAGCGGGAACTCGGCTGGGTTACCGAGCAAAACGTTGTTTCCTACACGTACGACGATGCCTGGCGGTTGATCGAAGCTACCAACGCTGTAGGAGAAAGCGAGCGTTATCGGTACGACGATCAGCAGGTGATCCTGGAGCGGGAACTGGCCGGTGGGGCGAGTTTCTTTTGGGAGTGGGAACGGTCTGGCAAGGCGGCGCGATGCGTCCGCCACTGGGCCAGCTTTTCGCAGATGGACACACGGTATGTGTGGGACGACAACGGCACGGTCACCGTGCACAACGCCGATGGCAGCCAGGAAGTCTACGTCCACGACCAGCGCGCACGGCTGGTGCAGCGGATCGATCCGGACGGCGCGCAGCACTTCAAATCCTACGACGAAAAAGGCCGGCTGACGGTCGAGCAGGATCCGCTGGGGGCGGTGACGGCCTATCAGTACGACGAAGCCGGTCGGTTGATTGCGCTGTTTCCCGGTGACGATGCGCCCACCTCCTACGAGCATGACAACGGGTTCGTGCGGGTTGTACGCCGTGGTGACGCGGTGTGGAAATACCAGCGTAACGATCAAGGCGATATCACTCGCAAGACTGATCCGGACGGCAATTACACCGAATACACCTACACCCAACACGGAAAGCTTACGGGTGTTTGGTATCCGGATAACAGCAGCCAACGCTTTATCTGGAACGAACGCGGCCAGCTCATTGAGGAAAAACTGGCGAATGGCGGTGTGCGGCGTTATCGCTATGACGAGCTGGGGCGGCAGGTGGCTTGCGAGGATGAGCATGGCGCACTGACCCAGTATCAGTGGGACGCCGTGGGTCGTTTGCTGAAAGTGATTCAGCCTGACGGGGCCACACTTGAATTCAGCTACAACCCGTACGGAAAAATCACTGCTGAGCGTGACGAGTTGGGCCGCGTCACCCGCTACGAATACGCCGATGGTTTGCACCTGATCAGCCGTCGGATTAATCCGGACGGCACGCAGCTTAAATACCGTTATGACAATGTTCGGCTGTTACTGACCGAGATTGAAAACGAGGTCGGCGAAACCTATCGGCTCGACTATCACGCCAATGGCCTGATCCAGCAGGAAATCGGGTTTGATGGCCGGCGTACTGCCTATGTCTACGACCTCGCCGGGCATCTGCTGGAAAAGACCGAATACGGCGATGACGGCAGTCAGTTGGTTACCGGTTATGCGCGCGATGCTGCCGGTCGCCTCGTAAGAAAAACCCTGCCCGACCGCAGCATTGTCGATTACACCTACGACCGTCTCGGCAACCTTCTCAGCGTCGACGACGGTCATTGGCCGCTGCATTACGAATACGACCTGCAAAACCGCCTCACCGCCGAACACCAGGGCTGGGGCACGTTGCGCTATGGATACGACGAATGCGGCCAACTCGAAAAACTACGCCTTCCGGATAACAACCGCCTCACCTTTCACCACGACAAAGGCGGCGACCTCGCCACCGTCGAACTCAACGGTAACCTGCTCACCTCGCACCTGTTCAAATCCGGCCGCGAACACCAACGCCAGCAGGGCCAACTCCTCAGCCACTACCACTATGACGACCAGGGCCGCCTGCACGCCCACGCGATCACTCAACAGGAACAACGCCAGCAGCGCCGCCAATACGACTACGACAAACGCGGCAACCTCACCCGCATCCTCGACACTCGAAAAGGTCAGCACGACTACCACTACGACCCGCTCGACCGCCTGACTCGCGCCAACCACTCGCACGACCTGCAGGAACGCTTCGTCCACGACCCGGCGGGCAACCTGCTGATGCAAGACCGTGTCGGTCCGAGCGTCGTCAAAGGCAATCGCCTGTTGATGCAAGGTGACCGCCATTACGACTACGACGCTTTCGGCAATCTGCTGCGCGAACGTCGGGGCCGGGCGCAGCAGTTGGTTACCGAATACCGCTACGACTGCCAGCACCGACTGATCAGCGTCACCCAACCGGACGGCACCCAGGCCAGCTATCGCTACGACCCGTTTGGTCGGCGTATCGCCAAAACGATAAAAAGCCAAACCACCGAGTTCTTCTGGCAAGGCGACACGCTGATTGCCGAACACAGTGCTGATCACCACCAAAGCTATATCTACGAACCCAACAGCTTTCGCCCATTAGCGCTGCTGAAAGGCTACGGCCCGGAAGACGTAAAACCCTTCCACTACCAACTCGACCACCTGGGCACGCCACAAGAACTCACCGCACCCGACGGCGAAATTGTCTGGTCAGCGCACTATCGCGCCTACGGCCAAATCGCGAAGCTGGACGTCAACACCCTCACCAACCCGCTGCGCTTCCAGGGCCAATACTTCGACCCGGAAAGCGGGCTGCACTACAACCGTCATCGCTACTACAATCCGGATATTGGCCGCTACCTGACGCCCGATCCGGTGAAACTGGCGGGCGGGCTGAACGGATACCAGTACGTGCCCAACCCGACGGGGTGGGTGGATCCGTTGGGGTTGAATACCTGTCCGGGAGGCGATGGATGTAAGCCGACACACCGTGCTGAGGACCCAGCGAGCAAAGCCAAGGTAAACGAAGGCGACGTAGAGCCACCTAAAGGATTCGATAGTAAGCTCTCAAGAAATGGAGCGCTGAGAAGAGCTAAAGAGATTGGTGGTATTCCACGAAGCGCACAGCCTATAGCGGTTGAAAGGGATAAGATCCGTGATCAGGATAGATACATATCGGGCAGGATATATGTTTTCAGCCTTAAAAAAGGTCATGTCACTAAGATTTATGAACACTCCCTAGGTCATGTAGAGGGCAATCACGGTCCACACTTCAACACAAAAAACACGATTGGAGGAATAAAGGTGCCTTTGAGGATTGGCGATGACTCACATACATACTTCAAGAGAAAGCCATGAAAACCGCATATATAAATGAAACTGGAGTAAAACCTTGGAACGGGGTAGAACAGATAGATGACTCTCAGTTTTCCACATTAACCTTAATTGACCATGACTTTCGCTGCGTTTGGGATTCCTGGTGCAACGTGGCGGAGTGCTTAGTAGAAGAATGGCCGATCAAGCGGGAATGGCGGTCGATAGGGTGGGGAGTTTTTTACTCCAGGACCGAGGAATACCTACTAAAAAAGGAATTGGCTGGTCAGATAAAAAATGGAGATCTATTCGGAAAAAATGATGGCACCAACATATATTCGATAATAAAAAACATTCCAACCTTGCCCAGAGACATAACAAACTCCGCACTGGAAGGTTCAAGCGAAACAATTTTGATTATGCAAAAGTCAGCCCCTTCAATAGAACAGCTTTGGACCGACATGACTATTTTCGAAAAAAAAGTGACTACCAAAAATATAAAAACTTTCCTTGAGATTCATCCACAAACCGTGCTTTGCAGGTTCTTTGATTCAGAAACACATGCCGCCGCTCAATTTATAAGCATGATTGATGTTCAAGAGAAACTAGTCAGCGCAATTCAAAAAAATGAGATCCGAGAAATCACCCAACGAGAGGTCTACAGTTATATTCACACATGAAGAATAGCCGAAAGCCAAACTTCCCACCAAACATCATGAATTGCGACGTACCTAAACGTCGACTCAAAAAAGAGTCTCTCCTCTTGACGCAGGATATTTTAACCAAATAAATCCGCCTCACTCTGTTTCTTTGCTGCGACTACTTGCCGTGACCAAAAAACGATACTACACACCAAAAGCGGAAACGGTTTTTGGAGGACGATAAATGGCGATCTCACTGAAAAAACCATCAGGCTTCACATCGAATAATCACAAAAAAACACAGGTGGTGGCGCTCAGCGAGCACGTTGAAGAGGATGCGACGTTGCTCATCGACGGCACCATATTGAATTGCTTCGTCAGCTTTTGCCCTTATGAGATCGAAGTAGGAAAAACCTATGATGCAGATCTGACAATAAATCTATCCGACGACTACGAAATCATCAGGGTCGACACAGTCGATTGTCTGGTTGAAAAAACAGGCCATGGCTATGCTTATTTCTGTTTGGAAGGCTTTGCAACGAGACTTTTCACACGTTTACGCCACTTGACGATCAAGACTTGCACTACGAGCATCCAGAATTAAACGAACAACTTATCAGATTGGAAGTAGAGAGAATTGACGTGAGCTTTCACTGACATTCCAACAAACAGATAAAAACACCTATTACCTTACTTAAACCAACACTCAAAAAAATTGAGCCATTGCGCATGTAACACAATGAAAATTTAAAACCGAGAAATTAAATATTTTAATATCTAGATCGGGCAAAAAATGCTATCGACTTATTTGAGTACAGATTCGAAACAAAAAAATCCAGCTCTGGTGTAACAACAAAATTTTGCAGCCCGGACGGATCACCTAACCTATACCCTACGAACTACTTCCTAAGCCTTTGATTTCTGTGGGCCACCTGACGTCGTATCATCAGGCGGGAATGTAGTTTATACAACGCAGCCCTCACTCTACTGCGGCAAACGTTCCCCTCAACTCCACGCCACCACCAACAACCCCGCCCCCAACACCAAACACAGCGGCGAGTAAAAAAACGTATCCAGCCGCGCAAACCGCGACCCGCCGACCTTCTTGAAAAAACCCACCAACTCTGAATCCCCAATCGCCCGGGCAAACATCACCAGTGCTACTGCACTAATCCCCCACTGCAACGCATGGTTGGACACCGGCTCGAAATACAGCCCGGCCCGCAAACACACCAGCACCGCAATCGCCACCAACCCCACACCCACCAGCAACGTTCCCAGTGCCGACGGCTTGAACGCCGGTCGCGGCCCGCTGGCGAATTCACCCGGCAGCTGCGGAATAGCCGCCGTCACACCCAATTTGCCGCCGGCCGCCCAGTACAAATGCACCAGGCTGATAAAGCCAAAAACCCCGACGATCCATCGCGCGACTAAAAAGCTCATGGCTGGATATCCTTGGAAAAGTCCGAGAGAGGATAGCCCTCTTGAGATTTTTTGCAGGCAATTCGTCGGCGGCTGATGGTAAAGTGCCGCCCCATGAAACTCGCCCGTACCGACCGCTCGCTCATTGCCTGGATGCTCTACTGCTGCGTCCTGTTCAATGTGTTCGCCTGCAGCATCGGCCACGGGCAAATGGTCGGGATGCAGCTCAACGGCATCGGCGGCCAGTTCTGTACGGTGGACCCGCGCACCCAGGCGCCGGCGCCTTACAAGTCCACCGATGAATCCCTGCCCACGCTCTCGAAAGCCTTCGGTTGCCCGCTGTGCTCCACCGGCGGCATGGGCCCGGCGCTCAACTCCAGCCTCAACGTGGCGGTGCTTCCGCAACCCCATGCGCCGCCGCCCGCCATCGTTGCCAGTGCCGACATCCCTGCCCGCTTCACCTGGCCTGCGGCTAATCCGCGCGCCCCACCCGCCTTCGCCTGATACCTGCGCGTTTCTGATTGGCCCATGCGGCTGCCTCCCCCGGGAGTGCGGTCGGCCCTGGGTTGTTTTCAAGCCAAGTTTTTCAGGATTCAACCATGAAACATTTACCCCTTTTGGCGGGCCTGTTTGGCTGCCTGCCTGTCAGCACCTGGGCGATTGAGCTGGCACCGACCACCATTGATGGCGAGCAAACCGGTGATGCCGGCCTGGCCCTGGATCAGTCCAGTGGCATGGCCTCGCGCCTGGGGCTGAGCGTGCGGGAAACCCCGGCGTCCATCAGCATTGCCAACCGCAATGACATCGAGCGCCGAGGCGCCAAGACCTTCCAGGACGCGGCCAATACCCTGCCCGGGGTCAACGCCAGCGCGCCGCCGGGGTTTGGCGGTTTCATTTCCTATCGAGGGTTTACCAGCAGCCAGATTACCCAGATGTTCAATGGCGTCGCGGTGTCCGGCGGCCTGGCTCGCCCCGTGGATGCGTGGATTTATGACCGGGTCGAACTGGTGGGCGGGCCCTCCTCGCTGATCAACGGCGCCGGCTCCGTCGGTGGTTCGCTGAACTACGTGACCAAGCTGGCCACCCGTGAGGAACAGGCCGCCGAAGGTCAGCTCACCTATGGCAGCTACGACACTGCCGGAATGGCCTTCGGCCTGAACCAGGCCCTGACCGAGCCGGGCGCCGAGGTCCAGCATTACGCGCGCCTGGACGTAAGCCGCAACACCAACCACACCTATATCGATCGCCAACAGCGCGATGCCTGGAGCGTGGCGTTTTCCCTGCTGAGTGATTTCACCCCGAACCTGTCCCACACCCTGGCCCTGGAATATCAGGACGAACACGAGGACAGCCCCTACTGGGGCACACCGGTGCTCAACCCGAAGTCGGGCGAGTTGAAGATCGACAAACACAACCGCTTCAACAACTACAACGTGGCCGACGGTCGTTATGAGCAACGCACGATCTGGGTGCGCTCGATCATCGACTACCGGATCAATGACAGCACCACGCTGAAAAATACCCTCTATCACCTCGACAGCCAGCGCGACTATCGCAACCTGGAAACCTACCAGTACAACGCTGATAACAGCGCAGTGAATCGCTCGACGGCCTATCAGGTACGGCACCAGGGTGAGCAGAACGGCAACCAGTTCGAGCTGCGCCATGACGACACGTTCTTCGGCTTGAGCACCACGTGGTCGGGCGGCTTCGAGTACAGGGTCAACAGCACCACCAACAATCCGTTGAATGTGGCAGGCAACAGTACGGTGGACCCGAACAACTATGATCCCGGGCATTTCTATGACATCCCGGGCACCAAGCCCGGTTTCGATCCGGACAAGACCAACGCCGTCACCACCAAGGCATTGTTCCTCGAGAACCGCCTGGGCCTGACTGACAAGCTGTCGTTGCTCACCGGCCTGCGCTACGACGCGATTGACCTGGAAGTCACCAACCACCGGGATATCACCGCCAGCAATCCGCGGCATGTCAAACGCAGTTGGGAGCCGGTGACCGGGCGGATTGGCCTGACGTATCAGTTCATCCCGCAAGCCAATGTCTACGTGCAATACAGCACCGCTGCCGAACAGCCGAGCAGCACCACCCAGGTGTTCGATGTGTCCACCGGCAAGCAATGGGAAGTGGGCAGCAAGTTCGATTACATGGACGGTCGCGGCTCCGCCACGGTGGCCGCCTACCGGATCGAGCGCAAGGACTTCGCCGTCACCGACCCGCTGGACCCGACCAATAGCATTCCGGTGGGCGCGCAGACGTCCAAGGGTATCGAGCTGGCCAGTTCGTTGCGGGTCACGCCCAAGCTATTGCTGGAGGGCAACTATGCGTGGGTCGATGCCGAATACGAGGACTTCAACGAGAAAACCGCCAGCGGTGCCGTGGTGTCGCGCAAGGGCAATACGCCGACCAATGTGCCCAGGCAGGTGGGTAATCTGTGGCTGACCTATGACTTTGCGGAGGATTGGCAAGGAGGTGTGGATGCGCGGTATGTGGCGTCGGTGTATGCCGATAACGCCAACACGCTGACGGTGCCGGCCTATACCTTGCTCGGGACGTTTTTGACTTACAAGGTGGATCAACACACCTCCGTGACGGGCCGGGTGCGTAACCTGACCAATGAGGTGTATGCCGAGTTTGCCCATGTGTCGCCGGCGTATTATCTGGGGTCGCCGAGGACGTTTGAGCTGGCGGTGCAGACGAAGTTCTAAAGCGCAGCAAGTTTCAAGGCAAGAATGAGGTCAGTGTGGGAGCGGGCT
>NZ_JACARS010000114.1:0-8363 GCF_013386485.1 Pseudomonas sp. P7758
CTCCCTCGCCACAGCAATCTCCCTCCCCACGGCAACCTCCCTCGCCACAAAAGCCTTTCCGGTTGTTTGTAAACCGCTATAACAGCGACAGCGGGTAACTGATGAATATCCGGTTCTCATCAAACTCGTTGGTACTGAAATCCCGGCGCATCGTTGCGTTGCGCCAGCGCACATTCAGGTCCCGCAGTGGACCGCTTTGTACCGTGTAGGCCAGCTCCGACTCACGGCCCCACTCCTTGCCATTGGTGATCGCCCCGGTGTGCACGTTATCGCCACTGATGTAGCGGTTCATCATGGTCAACCCGGGAATGCCCAGTACCACGAAGTTGAAGTCGTGCCGCACCTGCCAGGACTTTTCCTTGGCGTTGTCGTAGCTGGCGTTGTAGCTGTCGTTGGCCAGGGTGCCGCCGCTGGTGCCGTTGACCCGCATCCAGGCGCTGTCGCCGGTGAGTTTCTGCAGGCCGATATAGAAGCTGTTGCCTTTGTATTTGGCCGAGAGCAGGGCGAACGCGGTTTTGTTGTCGAGGTCGCCGGCCAGGGCCTTGCCGTCTTCCTTGCCGGTGAAGAATCCGAGGTTGGCGCCCAGGGTCCAGTCGCCCACGGGCTGGCTGTGGGTGAGGTTGAAATACTGTTGCTGGTAGATGTCACTGAGTTCGGCGTACCACACGCCAACCTGGGTGCGCTTGTCGTTGAAGGTGTATTCGCCGCCGCCGAAGTTGAAGCGGTCCGAGGTGAATGCGGCTTTGCCGTTGAGAAACATATCATCCATGCTCGCGTCGTTGCGCGGGCTGTTGCCGCGAAACTGGCCGCCATACAAGGTCAAGCCGGCGATTTCCCTGGACGTTACCTGGGCGCCGCGGAACGTTTGCGGCAGTGAGCGGCCGTCATCCGAGCGCAGGATCGGCAGTACCGGCATCCATTCGCCGACTTTCAATTCGGTGTTCGACAGCTTGGTTTTCAGCGCCACGCCCAGGCGCCCGAAGTTATCGGCAGGGCGGCCATCGCTGCGGGTCGGCAGCAGTTGGGTGCCGGCGGTACCTTTGCCGCCGTCGAGTTTCTGCGAGTACAGGCCCAGCACGTCCAGGCCGAAACCGACGGTGCCTTGGGTGAAGCCGGACCTGGCATCGAGAATGAAGTTTTGCGTCCACTCCTCGGCCTTGCCCTGGGGGTAGGCGGGGTTGGTGAAGTTGCGGTTGAAGTAGGCGTTGCGCAGGTTGAGCGTGGCGGTGGCGTCATCGATGAAGCCTTCTGCCGAGGCGGTGGCGGGGAGGGTAAAGGCCAGGCTGCTCAAACCGATGGCGGCAAAACGGGTGGTGCCGGAGAAATGGCGGACGTGTTGGCTCACAGTGACGCTCCCTTGTCTTCTTGTTGTTTTTATTTTTTGTTATACGTTGTCGTACAACATTGGGGGCGATATTTGCGAGGTTTCAGGGGGTTGTCAATCGAAAGTTATACGATGACTCCCTGCGTGAAGGGAGTCAGTGGGGAAGGAGTTATCCCGCTGCAACCATGGGCGGCAAGGTGCCAAGCAGCGAAACGGCGGCTACCGCTGAAACACCTAGTAACCATTCAATCATCACGCTGGCCTTCAAGGCAGGCAGCCGCTGCTCACAGTTGTGAATCCGCAGGCGGTTCAGCAGCGCCAGGGCGAGCATGCCGAACACCAGCAGCACCTTGATCAACAGGATCAGGGCGAACCCTGTGAACAAGGGCGTCGGCCAGAACTGCCCGGTGAGCACCCGCACGTTGATCAATCCGGTCACCAGCAGCCCTGTCACCAGGCCATAACCGATGCCACTGAAGCGCTTGAGGATCGGTTCCAACGGATAGCGGGGCGATTGCCTGAGGATCAACACCAGCAGGAGCAGGCCGCCCAGCCAGGCACCGACACACACCAGGTGCACCACCTGATTGAGGATCAGCAACTGTCCGGCCATGCCATTGAGCATGGCGCCATGGCCCACCGGTGCCAGTGTCGCCAGCAGCAATGCACAGAGCGGCAGGCGCAACGCCTTCCACGGCGTCATCAGGCCCAGAACCAGCAGCACGTTCAGTAGCAAGTGCCAGGTCCAGACCTGGCCGAAGAAGGTTTTGCCCAGCACCAACTGCACGGTCGACCATTCCAGCGCGCCCAGCCCGACATCGGCCATGCTCGCGCTGATCAACAGCAGCCACGCCACCCCCGACACCAATGCCAGCCACGCCAACCCTTGGGTGATGCGCGACAGTTGGCGGTCCAGCACCGGTTGCGGTCCCGCGCCCAGCAGCCAGGGCCTGAACACACAGGCCCCGAACATCAACAGCACGACGATGAAATGCAGGAAACGGCACAGCACCAGCAGGGTTGCCATGGATTATTGGCCGACCTTGAAGCTGTATTCACCGTTGCTCTTGTGGGTATCCACCGAGACCGCGTTCCACACCACTTTGTAGGTGCCGGCGGCCAAGGGTGCGGCCGGTGTCACCACCAATACTTTCTTGTCGGCGTCCGGGGTTTCCAGGCCCTTGATCGCGACTTCGGTGCCGTCCTTGCTCAGGGATACCTTGGTGAAGGTCGCTTCAACGCCTTCGCTGAACGTCAGGCGCAGGTCCTTGGGCGCGGCGACGCTGCTGTCGGCGGCAGGCTCCGAGCTTTTCAGGTGGGCGTGGGCAAACGCGGCCGAGGCGCCCAGCAGGGAAGCGAGCAGGGCGACGGTGGTGAGGGTCTTCTTGATCAACATTGTTCAATACCTTCAGGTGAGAGTCAGTCGTTCGGTAGTGCCATGTGCAACAAGGGGAAGGGCTTGCCTTCGCCATCGACGGGCGAGCGCCCGGTCTGGATAAAACCATAGTGCAGGTAGAAACCCACGGCCTGTGGATTCTGCTCGTTCACGTCGACCCGCAGGGTGTCGTGGCGGGCGCGGACGAAGTCCAGCAACTGGCGACCGATGCCCTGGCCGCGTCGGTTCGGGTCGATAAACAGCATCTCGACATTATTGCCGCCGGTGCCGACGAAGCCGCCAATGCCTTGGGCATCTTCGTACACCCACACTTCAAGTGCTGGCATCGGCAGGTAGCAGTCGCGTACCAGGGGCAGCAGGCGCTGGATGTCGTCTTCGCTGAGAAAGTCATGGGTGGCGCGCACCGAGCGTTCCCACAGTGCACCCAGCACCGGGTCGTCGCACGCGCTTCGCTGTCGAATAGTCATGGGGGATGATCCTTCGAGGGGATGGCGATGCTAACCAATCCGCTATCGGCGGGGAAGGTTCTTGTACGAAGTTTCACAGTGGCGTGTCGCCGCGATCTAGAGCGGATGGTAGTCTTGAAGCCATGTTGTTGTCAGGGAGCCCTTATGGGCAATCACAAGATCGGTATTCGTCGGGTCAACGTCGAAAAGATTCTGCTGGCGGCTGAAAAGGTCTTCGCCGAGAAGGGCTATGGCAGCACCGCCATGGCCGACATCGCTGAAGAAGTGCAACTGCCGCGCTCCAACCTGCATTACTACTTCAGTACCAAGAGCGAGCTGTACAGCGCGGTGTTGTTCGACCTGCTCGAGGTATGGAAGCAGGACGCCTTGTGCTTCGAGATGTTCGACGACCCGCGGGTGGTGCTCAGCAGCTACATCCGCGCCAAGATGCAACATTCCCGCAGCCGGCCTTATGGTTCGAAAGTCTGGGCGAATGAAATCATCCACGGCGCGCCAACCCTGGGGGAGGCGCTGGATGTGAGCCTGTATGACTGGGCCAAGATGAAGGAAGCGAAGATCCGCCAGTGGGTGGAGGACAAGCGGATTTTGCCGGTGGAGCCGTCGAGCCTGCTGTATATGATCTGGGCGTCGACCCAGCACTATGCCGACTTTGACCATCAGGTGAAGATCCTGAATGACCATCAGCCGTTGTCGGACATGCAGTTTGAGCGGGCGGTGCAGACGGTGACGAGTGTGATCCTGCGGGGGATCGGGTTGGAGCCCTAGATCGTTCCCACGCTCCGCGTGAGAGTGCCGCCCTGGACGCTCTGCGTCCGCTCTTAAGGTCGTGACGCGGAGCGTCAACGGATGCATTCCCACGCGGAGCGTGGGAACGATCATTCAGGCTACACCGCCTCGCGGTAGGGGTTCCTCGGATCCTGCGTCCAGTTCAAAAACGGCTTCCCGGTATCCACCGGCACCATCTCGATACAGTCCGCCACCGGGCAGGTGATCTGGCACAGGTTGCACCCCACGCACTCATCATCGATCACCTCGTATTTATGTGTCCCATCCGCCTGCTTCAAGCTGGCAATCGCCTGGTGCGACGTGTCTTCACAGGCAATATGGCAACGCCCACAGCCAATACATGCCGCCTGGTCAATTTTGGCGATCACCTGGTAATTGATATCCAGGTACTTCCAATCCGTCGTATTGCCCACCGCCCGCCCGGAAAATTCCTGCAGGCTGCTGTAACCCTGGCTGTCCATCCACCGCGACAGCCCGTCCTTCATTTCTTCGACAATCCGAAACCCATGCAGCATCGCCGCCGTGCACACCTGCACCGCGCCGCAGCCCAGCGCGACGAATTCCGCTGCATCGCGCCAGTTGCCAATCCCGCCAATCCCGCAGATCGGCAAGCCTTGTGTCTGTGGGTCCCGGGCAATCTCCGCCACCATGTTCAGTGCGATGGGTTTCACCGCCGAGCCGCAGTAACCCCCGTGGGTGCTTTGGGTGCCGACCATCGGCAGGGCGACCATGCGCTCCAGGTCGACACTGGTGATGGAGTTGATGGTGTTGATCAGCGACACCGCATCCGCGCCCCCACGATACGCTGCCCGCGCCGCCACGCGTATGTCGGTGATGTTCGGCGTGAGCTTGACGATCACCGGCAGCGAGCAATAGGTCTTGCACCAGCGCGTCACCTGTTCCACATACTCCGGCACCTGGCCCACCGCCGCGCCCATGCCGCGTTCCGGCATGCCGTGGGGGCAGCCGAAGTTGAGCTCGATGCCGTCGCAGCCTGTGGCTTCCACCAGCGGCAGGATGTGTTTCCAGGATTCTTCAACACACGGCACCATCAGCGACACGATCAGTGCGCGGTCGGGCCAGTCTTTTTTCACCTGGGTGATTTCCCGCAGGTTGATCTCCAGGGACCTATCGGTAATCAGCTCGATATTGTTGATGCCGAGCACTTCACGGTTGGCGCCAAAGTGCGCCGAGTAGCGCGATGAGACGTTGACCGCGGCCGGGTCTTCGCCGAGGGTTTTCCAGACCACGCCGCCCCAGCCTGCTTCAAAGGCGCGGACCACGTTGTAGGCCTTGTCGGTAGGCGGCGCGGAGGCCAGCCAGAACGGATTGGGGGCTTTGATACCGGCGAATACAATCGAGAGATCGGCCATTACGCAGCCTCCACATTCAGCATGAGTTGGGCGTGCATGGCTTCAGCGGCCAGCTTGCCATGTTGCACGGCCTGGACGGTGAGGTCCTGGCCGAGGCTGACGCAATCGCCGCCGGCGTACACACCGGGGATGCTGGTGCGCAGCTGTTCGTTGACGAAGATCCGATCGCCCTGGCGTTGCAGTTGGTGGGCCAGCGGGTCGTGCAGCGCCTCGTCGTCGAAGCCTTGGCCGATGGCCTTGAAGATCGCGTCGGCGGCCAGTTCGAAGGTCTCGCCGGTGGCTTGCAGGCGGCCATCGACCATGCGGGTGCGGGCGAAACGCATGCCGCGCACATGGCCCTGGTCGTCGAGCAACACTTCTTCGGGCTGGGCCCAGGTCAGCAGGCGTACCTGGTTGGCCTTGGCGATGTCCTGCTCATGGCCGGTGGCGCCCATTTCAGCCAGGCCACGGCGATACACCAGGTTGACGTCACGGGCACCGAGGCGGGCCATTTGCACCGCCATGTCGATGGCCGTGTTGCCGGCGCCGAGCACGATACAACGGTCGGCCAGGGGCAGTTGACTGAGGTCGTCGGCCTGGCGCAGTTCACGGATGTAGTCGGTGGCGGCGAGCAGGCCGGGGGCGTCTTCGTGTGGCAGGCCGAGCTGTTTGCTGGCAGCCAGGCCAAGGCCGAGGAACACTACATCGAACTGCTGGTGCAGTTCGCTCAAGGTCAGGTTGTCGCCCAGGCGCTGGCCGTGACGGATCTCAATGCCGCCAATTTGCAGGAGGAAATCCAGTTCCTTTTGCGCGAAGTCATCCACCAGCTTGTACTTGGCGATCCCGTATTCATTCAGGCCGCCGGCTTTTTCCCGGGCTTCGAAAATCACCACGTCATGGCCGTGCAAGGCGCTGCGATGGGCGCAGGACAACCCCGCAGGCCCGGCGCCGACCACCGCGATGCGCTTGCCGGTGGGCGCGGCGCGCTGGAACGGGTGTTCGCTGAAGTGCGCGTTGTCCACCGCGTAACGCTGCAACAGGCCGATCAGCACCGGGGCGCATTCCTCGGCATTGTTGCGCACGCAGGCTTGCTGGCAGAGGATTTCCGTCGGGCAGACCCGGGCGCAACTGCCGCCGAGGATATTCGCCGAGAGAATCTTCTGCGCGGCGCCCTGGACGTTCTCCGTGTGGATATTGCGGATGAACGACGGGATATCGATCTCGCTGGGGCACGCGTTGACGCACGGCGCGTCGTAGCAGTAGAGGCAGCGCGACGCTTCCAGTTGGGCTTGCCGGGCATTGAGCGGCGGCGCCAGGTCGGTGAAATGCGCGGCGAGGGCCGCCGCATCTTCATGGGGGTGGGGAAGATGGTTCAGGGTCTGGATCACGGTATTGGCCTCACGGTTTTTGAGGTGCTGCCTCTGGTGGGCAGTGGTTTTTTTGTTGCCTGTACCGGCCTCATCGCAGGCAAGCCAGCTCCCACAGGGGAATGCATTTCAAATGTGGGAGCCGGGCTTGCCCGCGATAGGCCGAAGGCCGCTTTCAGCGTTTCACAGCAACCGGCCTGGAACGCTCCGCCCGCTTGCTCAACTGCTCAAACACCGGCGGATACGTCGGCCGTTCGATATACCGACCCGCACCCCGTTCGGCGCGCAAATCCCCATCCGCCCAGACCAGCTTGCCCTGGCTGATGGTATGGCTCGGCACGCCGCGCACGGTCTTGCCTTCGAAGATGTTGAAGTCGACTTTCTGGTGGTGAGTCTTCGCGGAAATGGTCCGTGTGCCTTGCGGGTCCCACAGCACCAGGTCAGCATCGGCCCCCACGCGGATCGCTCCTTTGCGTGGATACAGGTTGAAGATCTTCGCGGTGTTGGTAGACGTCAGCGCAACGAATTCCTGCATCGACAAGCGCCCAGTGTTCACGCCCTCATCCCACAACAGCGCCATGCGGTCTTCGATACCGGCAGTGCCATTGGGAATTTTGCTGAAGTCATCCCGCCCGGCGGCTTTTTGCTCGGCGCAGAAGCAGCAATGGTCGGTGGCGGTGGTGTGCAGGTTGCCCGATTGCAAGCCATGCCACAGTGCCTCCTGATGCCCGCGCGGGCGGAAGGGCGGGCTCATCACATAGCCGGCGGCGGTCTGCCAGTCGGGGTGTTGATACACGCTGTCGTCCAGCAGCAGATGCCCGGCTAATACTTCGCCGTACACCGGCTGGCCCTTGCTGCGGGCGTAGGTAATTTCATCCAGCGCTTCCTTGGTGGACACGTGCACCAGGTACAGCGGCGTGCCGATGGTTTCGGCAATCCTGATCGCCCGGCTGGCGGCTTCACCTTCCACCTGCGAAGGCCGCGACAACGGATGCGCTTCAGGCCCGGTAATGCCCTGGGCCATCAGCTTGCGTTGCAGGTGATACACCAGCTCGCCGTTTTCGGCATGCACCGTCGGTACCGCACCCAGTTCCAGGCAGCGTTCGAAGCTCGCCACCAAGGTGTCGTCGGCGGCCATGATTGCGTTCTTGTACGCCATGAAATGCTTGAAGCTGTTGATGCCGTGTTGGCTCACCAGCTCGGCCATTTCCTCGCGGACCTGCTCGCTCCACCAGGTAATGGCGACGTGAAAGCCGTAGTCGGACGCCGACTTCTCGGCCCAGCCGCGCCACTGATGGAAGGCTTCCAGCAGGGATTGCTGCGGGTTGGGAATCACGAAGTCGATGATCGACGTGGTGCCGCCCGCCAACCCGGCGGCCGTGCCACTGAAAAAATCTTCACTGGCCACGGTGCCCATGAAGGGCAACTGCATATGGGTATGGGGGTCGATGCCGCCGGGCATCAGGTATTGACCGCTGCCGTCGAGTATCTCGGTGCCGGCGGGAATATCCAGATCAGTGCCAATGGCGCGGATTAGACCGTCTGCGCATAAAACATCGGCTCGGTAACTTTCATCATGGGTAATAACGGTAGCGCCACGGATCAACAGCGACATGTCGAGTTCCTCACAGGCTTGACCGGCTTGTGCCAGTTCTAAGTGTTGTCATGCAT
>NZ_JACARS010000115.1:0-1828 GCF_013386485.1 Pseudomonas sp. P7758
ACTTCTTCGAACTGGGTGGCCATTCATTGCTGGCTACACAGATGGTGTCGCGCATCCGCCAACACCTCGGCATGAACCTGCAACTGCGCAAGCTGTTCGAAAATGCCAGCCTCAAGGCTTGCGTGGCTGCGCTTGAGCCAATCCAGGCGGCGATGCCTGCGCGCATTCCAAGGGTGCCGCGTGATCAACCGTTGCCCTTGTCCTACGCCCAGCAACGCCAGTGGTTCCTTTGGCAAATGGAACCCTCCAGTGCGGCGTACCACATCCCTGCGGCGCTACGGATTCATGGCCACCTGGATTTGAAGGCGTTGCAACGCAGCTTAAGCGCACTGGTGCAGCGTCACGAGAGTTTGCGCACGACCTTTGTCCAGAAGGACGAGCGTGCGTTCCAGGTTATCCATGCCGAGTCCGGTCCGCTGCTGACGCCGCAGTTTCTCGACCTGACCTCGGCCAACCAGGCCGAGCAGATCCAGGCTTTTGTTCGCGATCAGATCAGCCGGCCGTTCGACCTGCAGAACGGTCCGCTGCTGCGGGTCGGGCTGCTGCAGGTGGCCGCCGATGAACAGGTGCTGGTGCTGACCCAGCATCACATCGTCTCCGATGGCTGGTCGATGCAGGTGCTGGTGCAGGAACTGATTGAGCGTTATGCCGCCTATAGCCAGGGTGGATTGGTTGAACCGGTGGAGTTACCGATCCAGTATGCCGATTACGCGGTGTGGCAACGCCAATGGATGGACGCCGGTGAGCGTGAGCGGCAGCTGGCTTACTGGACCAACGTCCTCGGCGCTGAACAGCCATTGCTGGAGCTGCCTGAGGACCGTCCGCGACCGGCACGCCAGAGCTTTGCCGGCGCCCGTCTGGCCATCCAGTTACCGCAGGCATTGGGCCAACAGCTGCGGCAACTGGCCCTGGGTGAAGGTTGCAGCCTGTTCATGCTGTTGCTGGCTTCGTTCCAGGGCCTGCTGCACCGTTACAGCGGCCAGTCGGACATCCGCGTGGGCGTACCGATTGCCAACCGCAACCGGGTCGAGACCGAAGGCCTGATCGGGTTCTTCGTCAATACCCAGGTGCTCAAGGCTGAAGTCGATCCGCAGCAGCGTTTCAGCGAACTGCTGCAACAGGTCAAGACGGCGGCACTGGGGGCCGAGGCGCATCAGGACCTACCGTTCGAGCAATTGGTCGAAGCCTTGCGCCCTGAGCGCAACCTGAGCCATAGCCCGTTGTTCCAGGTGTTGTACAACCACCAGAGCGCCGGCCGCCAAGCCATCCCGCAACTGCCGGGGCTGGTGATCAAGGCCCAGGAGTGGGAAAGCCGTACCGCCCAGTTCGACTTGACCCTCGACACCCTGGACGCCGACGGCGAGCTCAGTGCAACCCTCACTTACGCCACCGACCTGTTCGACGCAAGCACTGCACAGCGTATGGCCGCTCACTGGCTGAACCTGCTGCAAGGTATCGTCGCCGATCCGCAACGGCGCATCGGGGAATTGCCGCTGCTGGACGCGACCGAGCAACAGCACAACATCGCCCAGTGGAACCCCGGCCCGCGCAGCTTCCCAAGCGACACCTGCGCCCATCAACTGATCGCCGAGCAGGCCCGTCAACGGCCTGACGCCGTGGCCCTGCGTTGCAACGGCCAGACCCTGACCTACGCTGAACTGAATGCCCAGGCCAACCGCCGTGCGCATCAGTTGATCGCTCACGGTGTGGGGCCGGACGTGCTGGTGGGCCTGGCCGCGGAGCGGGGTATCGAGATGATCGTCGGCCTGCTGGCGATCCTCAAGGCCGGCGGCGCCTATGTGCCGCTTGATCCAACCTACCCGCAGGA
>NZ_JACARS010000116.1:0-10581 GCF_013386485.1 Pseudomonas sp. P7758
GCTCCTACAGTGGACCGTGAGCCGCTGTAAGAGCAAAACCCTAAGGCCTTACCCGTGCCACCCGCCATACCTTGTTCCCCACATCATCCGCCACCAGCAACGCGCCCTGGCCGTCCAACGCTACACCCACCGGACGCCCCTGAGCCTCTCCATCACCATTTAAAAACCCAGTCAGGAAATCAACAGGCACACCCGACGGCTTTCCGTCCCGGAACGGAATAAACACCACCTTGTACCCCGCCTGCGGATTACGGTTCCAGGACCCATGCTCCCCCACAAATACCCCATCGGCAAACACCGCTGGCATCCCCCGCGCATCGGAAAACGTCAGGCCCAACGGCGCAACGTGAGTCCCCAGCGCATAGTCCGGTGCAATCGCCTGGGCGACCTTGTCCGGACGCGGCGGCTGCACCCGGCTGTCAACGTGAGCCCCGTAATAACTCCACGGCCAACCGTAGAACGCGCCGTCCCGCACCGACGTCAGGTAATCCGGCACCAGATCGCTGCCGATCTCGTCGCGCTCGTTGACCACCGTCCACAACTGCGTAGAGCCGGGTTTCCACGCCAGCCCATTGGGATTGCGCAACCCACTGGCGAACAGACGCTTCTGCCCACTGGCAAGATCCAACTCCCAGATCGCAGCACGCCCTTCCTCGGCGTCAAGCCCATTCTCACCCACATTGCTGTTGGACCCGACGGTCACATAAAGCTTGGTACCCTCAGGATTGGCCAGGACGTTTTTGGTCCAGTGATGATTGATCCCGGCCGGCAGATCAGTGACCTTCACCGGCACGGCATCGATGTGAGTCTGGCCCCGAACATAAGGCACCTTGACCACCGCATCGGCATTGCCGATATACAACTCATCCCCCACCAACGCCATGCCAAACGGCGACGTCAGCCCACCGAGAAACTCACTCTTCACCTCGGCACGCCCATCACCGTCGGCGTCCCGCAGCAGCGTGATCCGGTCGGCGCTCGGCGTATCGGCACCGACCCGCCCCATCACAAACCCCATCGCGGTACGACGCGCCCAGGCGAGCAAACCCGTGCCGCCGTCCGTGGCACCTTCAGGCATGGGCGGATGGTTACTCTCGGCTACCAGCACGTCGCCATTGGGCAAGGTGTACACCCAGCGCGGATGGTCAAGGTCCGCGGCCAACGCCGTTACCGTGAACCCATCGGGCGCCGTTGGCTGGGCATTACCGGGCCAGCCGACAGCCTTGGAAACCTTGAGTGTCGGGATCAGTGATGCAGTGGGTTCGGGCAGTTGCGGGCTTGGCCCCACACCGGCCTGAAACGGCAGTTTGGAGGAATCACCACAGGCGCTGAGGGCAGCCGTGGCGGTGATCAGCAGCGCAAGGCGGCTTGGTGCATTCATTGGGAAACCTCGGGACAGCCCTTTATTGGGCAGGCAAAAACCGCTGCAGTATTGCGCCCGCAGGCCGCACCAAACACAGGGTACAGCGCAATTCAGATTTGCCGCAGAGGCACGAATAGTCCTTACGAGATAAGGAGGGAAAGCAGTGCTATCATCCAGCCACTATTGATGACATGGAGGCCGCTATGCGCATACCGCTCGCTCCGATACTGATCGCTATGACCCTCACCATCACGGGTTGCAGCATCAAGCAAACCGTCGCCCCGGCCACCCTGTCCAACGATCAGCCACCGGAAATTTGCCTGATTCCTGCCGAAGGCCTGCGTGCCGGATTCAATACCACCTACACGGCACAGCTGAGGAGCAAAGGTTTCCAGACACGCGAGGTGGCAGCCGGCAGTCCACCCTCCGTATGCACGCTGTCGACGACCTACATTGGCAAGTGGGCATGGGACATGGCGCTGTACATGTACTACGCCGATATCCGTGTGTATGAACAGGGCCGTCAGGTCGGCCAGGCGGAATACGACGCGTCGTGGGGCGGTGGTCGCCTCGACAAGTTTATCGATGCGCAGAACAAAATCATCGAGCTGACCGATCAACTCTTTCCCAATCCGGTATACCGGGCAAGCACACCAACAGCGGCCAGTTCCAATGCACCACCCGCACTCGACAAAGCAGCCTACAAGAAGAAAAAGCTTGAGCAGTTGATGCAGGAAAGCACGTCTTACGACGATTACCAGAAACGTTATCGCGAGATCCTCGCGGAATAAATTATCGCCATGAATCAATGCAATCGAGTCAAGGAGCAGACATGCTGAATGCAGTAATGGCTGGAAAGAGGCGTGGCACCGGCCTGGAAAACCAGAAGCAGGCGCTGGGCCTGGCACGGCCTGCGTACCCATCCGATGTGACAAACTCGACAGACCTATCGGCCGGCCTCGCTAGGCCCGCCTATACACTCCCCCTCGTGCGGCTGAGTTAAAGCTCAACTGCGCGAGGGGTGCAGCCCCCCACTCAGGCTTTCCAAGGCCCCAACGCCAGGCTGTAGGGAGAAAACCCCTCGAACTGCCAACGCAGCGCCAGCGCCGCATCCCTTCGGACCACGTGTTCCACGGTCACCTTCCACAACCGCTCAGCCCCCTCGAACGTGGCCACTTCATCTCCTTCAAGAATCACCTCGGCCCGCCCGGCCACCTGCAACACATCACCCGTAGCAAAATCCACAAACAGCAAGCCCGCAACCGGGTTGACCTGCACATTGCCCAAGGTGTTGAAAAACGAGTTGCCGGTAAAATCGGGAATCGTCAGCACCTCTCCCTCCAACCGCACAAACCCACTGTTGCCGCCTCGGTGTGAAACGTCCACCGAACGCTTGGCCGCATCTCCTTCCAGGTCCACATAGCTGGCGACGAAAAACGTATCAGCGCTGCGAATCAGCGCCCGGTCAGCGTCATCGAGCGAGTTCGCGCGCCGCACAATACCTCCCGCAGCGCGCTGCCCCCGGGCCCCCGGATCCACCGCACGCAACTGGATGTACTTCGGGCAATTTCCAAACGTGTGCACCACCGCCACGGTAAATCCGTCGACGCCGGCAGCCCCAATAACCCCATTCATGCGATTACGCCGCCGCGTATTCAGGTCAATGCCCAACAGCCCGACCGACGCGCCTTGTTTCAGCCCGCTCCCGGCGGGGTCACTCTCCGCAGGCAGGCTGTCGATACGCAAGCTGTAGGGGTCCGGCGAATACGCAAACCCCGGCGTGCCCTCCAGCAGCGTGGCCCAGGGCAGCCCCTGCTCATCCACGGCCCCCACGACCAGATAGGGCAACAACTCATAAAAAGCCCGATGCTGCTCCGGCAAGTGATCCCGTATCACCTTCGCGCCGATCACCTCCATGCGCTCGGCCACGCCGGCACTTTGCTGCAACTGCCGCTCGCCGGCATGCCATGGCGAAACGGGGGACGCGTCCTGGTGATTCATGATCAAGCCCTCGGTGAATGAAACGCCGGATGTTCACGCAATGCCGCCACGCTGAAATCGACAAAACTGCGCACCCGCATCGAAGCGTTGCGCCCTTCGCGGTAGACCACATGCACCGGCAGCGGCGGCGGTTCATGGGCCTGCAATACTCGACACAGTTGCCCGCTCGCCAGGTGCTCGTGCACCGGGTAGCTCAAGCACCGGATCAACCCTGCGCCCTGCACCGCCGCATTGATCGCGCCCTGCACCGTGGTGCAACCGAGACGCGCCCGGGCCTTGATGCTGGCGCCCTGGAAATCCCACTGCACCCAATTCGAATACGCCTGGCTGGCGACCAGCCGATGCTCCTTGAGCGCCTCCGGTTGCATCGGTTCGCCATGGCTTTGCAGATAGCCGGGGCTGGCGCAGACGATGTTGCGCACATGGCCCACGGGCCGGGCAATCAGGGATGAACCGGGCAGTTCCCCCACCAGGACTGCCACGTCCAGGCCGTCTTCATTCAGGTTCGGATAATGATCGTGGTAATGGGCAAACAGGCGGACTCCGGGATAGCGCTCCAGGTAGCCGGCCAACAGCGGCGCCATCACATAACGGCTGAACAGCAACGGAAAAAACACCCGCAGGTTTCCCTCGGCCTGCGCGTGCGCACCCTGGGCAGATGCTTCGGCGGCGCTCACGCCGTCAAGGATCCGCGAACAGTCGGCCATGAACGTCGCCCCGGCTTCGGTGAGGCGAATGCCCCGGGTGCTGCGCTGTACCAATGGCACCCGCAAGCGCGTCTCCAGCCGGTCAATCGCGCGGATCACAGTGGGCCCCGAGATGCCCAGGCAACGGGCAGCCGCGGACAGGCTCGGCTGCCGGGACAGCGCCTGGAAGATCTGCATGTCGCGATAACGGTCCATCAGGCCGGCCGCTGCATCGATGGGTTGAGCGCAGCATCCTGCCCCAGCCGGCTGACCAGAAAATCCACGAACGTGTTGACCTTCGCCGGTACCCGGGCGTTGTTCTGGAACACCACATGGATCGGCAAGGCCGGCGGTTCGAAGTCTTGCAGGATGATCTCCAGTGCGCCTGCACGCACATCGCTGGCCACCTGATAAGACAACACCCGTGTGACGCCCCAGCCCAGGCGCGCGAGGTTGATCGCCGCGTTGTTGGCGGTGACTACCAGGCGCGGCTCAACGGCCACGCTCAACGGCTGGCCGCCTTCCCTGAACTGCCATTCGCTGACCAACTGGCTGGAAGACGACGTGACAATCTTCGCCTCACGCAGTTGCCCGGGGTGCAGTGGCCGGTGCCGCTCAAGGTAAGCCGGCGCCGCGCACACTACGCGACGCACCTCGCCGACCTTGATCGCCTGCTGGCCGGGTTCCTGCAAATGCCCGATGCGCACGGCCACATCGACGCCTTCATCGGTCATGTTGACCACACGGTCCACCAGCAAGGCGTTGATGCTGACCTGGGCAAACAGGTCCAGGTACTCCCCCAGGATTGGCGCGACGAACAACTCGCCGAACAACACCGGCGCGGTGACCGTCAGGTGCCCCCACGGGATCGAGAAGCTGCCTGCTGCCGCTTCTTCGGCCTCAGTCAACTCCGCGAGGATGCGCCGGCAATCGTCCAGGTAACGCTGGCCGGCCTCGCTCAGGTGCAGGCTGCGGGTGGTGCGCGAAAGCAACTGGGTGCCAATACGCGCCTCCATCGCGGCAATCGCGCGGGTCACGCTGGGGGGCGAGATATTCAGGCGCCGGGCCGCCGCGGCAAAGCCCTGTTCTTCGGCGACGGCGAGGAAAATCTGCATTTCCTGGAAACGGTCCATGAGTCCCCTTAATCGAATGGAGTACACCAGCCCAGTGGCTTCGCAGCTGTGGTGGCGAGGGAGCTTGCTCCCGCCGGGCTGCGTAGCGGCCCCAAAATCCTGGGAGCGCTGCGCACTGGCGCGCCAGCCCGGTCCAGCGGGAGCAAGCTCCCTCGCCACAAAATCTTCAAACCTTCGCCAGGCCCACAGCGGTGCGTTGCATACCCACAAACCCCTGCAGCGCCTCGATACTGCCCAGCCAGGCGCGAACCTGCGGATAGTCGTCCAGCGCGACATTCCCCTCCGGCGCATGGGCGATGTAGGTGTAGTGCGCGATATCGGCAATTGTCGGCAGGTCACCGGTGAGAAAACGGCTCTGCTCCAACTGGTGCTCTACCACTTTGAGGAATGCGTGGGAGCGGCTGATGGTCGCCTCGGCATCCAGCGCGGCACCGAACACAGTGATCAATCGCGCCGCAGCCGGCCCGGTGTGCAGTGGTCCTGCCGCAGCCGAGAGCCAACGCTGCACACGGGCCTGGGCCAAAGGCTCGGTCGGCAGCCACTGGGCGGTGCCATATTGGCCGGCGAGGTACACCAGGATCGCGTTGGAGTCTGCCAGCACCACGCCGTTATCATCGATCACCGGCACCTGGCCGAAGCTGTTGAGGGTGGCCAGGAACTCAGGGGTTTTGTGCGCGCCTTGCTTCAGATCGACGTGCACCCGCTCAGCGGGCACGCCCAGCAGCGACAGCATCAACTCAACCCGGTGGGAATGGCCAGACAAGGGGTAACGGTACAGTTTGATCATGACGGGCTCCGCGATGTGCCAGGGACTCGACCCGGTGATCGGGTCGATGACGCTTATGTTCCACCGCTACGGCACGCAGCAGAATAGCCAGTTTTTACAATCCAGCATTTCGCCGGATGAAACAATCAATCACCAAACAACTCGTCGATCAGGTTGAACAGGGTGGTTTTCACCGGGCTGTCGAGCTCGGTCCACGCCAGGCCGGTCCTGGCCCGGAACGCCCCCAACGCCAGGTGCCTGGACACGCAATTGGCCGGCAGCGCCCGGGCCGCCTGCAGCGGTAACACACCCACACCCAGCCCGGCCGAGACCAGCGCCAGCATGGTGGTGAACTCGCCGAGTTCGGAGGCGATCTCCAGCGGCACGCCCATCGCCTGCACGAATTCATCGTAGAAACCCGGTGCATAACGCCGGGCCAGGATGAACACCGGCACCTTGAGCAAGTCCGCCGGCTGAATGGTTTCCTGGGTTGCCAACGGATGCTCGCCGGGCAAGGCGACCACGAAGCTTTCCTGCAGCACCTCAAGGGTCTGCACGCCGGGATAGGCCGCCGGCAAACGCATCAGGCCGAAATCCAGCTGGCCGTTTTTCAACGCAGCCGCCTGATCCGGGCCGGGCATGTCCTTGAGCTCCAGTTCAATTCGCGGGTAGCGCTGGTGCACCGCACGAATCAACCCGGGCAGCAATTGCGGCAATACCGACGAGACAAACCCCAGGCGCACCCGGCCGATCTCCCCGCGGTTCGAAGCCCGGGCGGCATCGGCGGCGCGGGCAGCCTGGTGCAGGGTGGCGAGGGCTTCCGGCAGAAACACCCGCCCGGCTTCCGTCAGTGTGACCGAGTGCCGGTTGCGGTCGAGCAGGCGCACGCCCAGGCCGCTTTCGAGCAGTTTGATCTGCATGCTCAGCGCCGGTTGAACGATCGACAGCTGCGCGGCCGCCCGGCCGAAATGCAGTTCCTGGGCGAGCACGACAAAGGCACGCAGGTGCTTGAGTTCCATCAGGTTGGCTCCGGTTATCACGGTTATTGATCACCCCATCACAAATGAAAATTGGACGCCGGGCCCGGGCTGCGCTGAAGTAAGGCCCGTGATGCACGATATGACAGGGTTTGACGTATAACAATGAGAGCGGCGCCCCGCACTCGGATTGATAGTGTTGATCACCTGTCTCAGTCTTCGGAGATCGCCCCATGCAGCGTGTTTTAGACAGTTTCCGCCTCGATGGCCGCCTGGCCTTGATCACCGGCTCCAGCGCTGGCATCGGCCTGGCCATCGCCCGTGGCCTGGCCCAGGCTGGCGCACGGGTAGTGCTCAACGGGCGCAACCGCAGCACCTTGCGTGACAGTGCCGCGTTGCTGGCGGCGGAAGGCCTGGAGGTGCACACCCAGGCGTTCGATGTCACCGACGGCGCGGCGGTGTTGGCCGCCATGGCGGAGATCGAAGAGCGCCTGGGCCCGCTGGACATCCTCGTCAACAACGCGGGCATGCAACGTCGCGGGCCGCTGGAGGACTACAGCGAAACCCACTGGCGCGAGTTGATGAGCACCAACCTGGACAGCGCCTTTCTGGTCGGCCAGGCCGTGGCCCGGGCGATGATCCCGCGCAAGCGGGGGCGCATCATCAATATCTGCTCGGTGCAAAGCGAACTGGGGCGCCCGGGCATCGCCCCGTATGCCGCCAGCAAAGGCGCGCTGAAAATGCTCACCAAAGGCATGGCCATCGACTGGGGCCCCCACGGGCTGACGGTCAATGGCATCGGCCCCGGCTATTTCAAGACCGAACTGAACGCCAACCTGGTGGCCAACCCCGAATTCAGCGACTGGCTGGTGCAGCGCACACCGAGCCGGCGCTGGGGTGACGTCGCCGAACTGGCGGGCGCTGCGGTATTCCTTGCCAGCGACGCGGCAAGCTTCGTCAACGGTCATATCCTGTACGTGGACGGTGGCATCACCGCCTCGCTGTAACCTGGAGAATTTCATGCACGCGATTGTCTGCCATGCCTCGAAAGACCTGCGGGTAGAACCGCAAACCAAACCCCAGGCACTGACGCCCGACCAACTGCGGGTGCGCATTGCCCGAGGCGGGATCTGCGGCTCGGACCTGCATTACTACCAGCACGGCGGCTTCGGCACCGTGCGGTTGCGCGAGCCGATGGTGCTCGGCCACGAAGTGTCGGCGGTGATCGAGGCGGTGGGCCGTGAAGACGGGCCGTTCAAGATTGGCCAACGCTTGTCGGTCTCGCCGTCGCGGCCTTGCGGGGGTTGCCGTTATTGCCATCAAGGGCTGCCGAACCATTGCCTGAACATGCGTTTCTACGGCAGCGCGATGCCCTTTCCTCACGTGCAGGGTGCGTTTCAACAAAGCCTGGTGATCGAAACGCACCAGGCGCACCCGCTGGCCGATCATGTGAGCCTTGCCGAGGGTGCAATGGCTGAACCGTTGTCTGTGGGTTTGCATGCCATCCAGCGTGCCGGGGTGGTGTTCGGCAAACGGGTATTGGTCACCGGGTGCGGGCCCATCGGCAACCTGTTGATCGGCAGCCTGCGGGCAGCGGGCGCGGGGGAAATTGTTGCGGTGGACCTGGCTGCCGGGCCCTTGGCCTGCGCCGAAAAAATGGGCGCCAGCCGTACTCATAACCTGGCGGAAGACGCCGACGCGTTGAAGCGGTATACCGCCGAAAAAGGCTACTTCGACGTGATGTTCGAAGTCTCCGGCAGCGCCCAGGCCCTGCGCAACGGCCTGGAGTGCATGGCCCCGCGCAGCGTGCTGGTGACGGTCGGTCTGGGTGGCGAGGTCTCGCTGCCGTTGAATATGCTGGTGAGCAGGGAGATCGACTTGCGGGGCACCTTCCGCTTCCATTCGGAGTTTGCCCAGGCGGTGGATTTGCTCAATCGCCAGGTGATTGATGTGCGTCCGGTGATCTCCCACACCGTGCTGTTCAGCGAGGCGGTGCAGGCGTTTGAACTGGCGGCGGACAAGAGCCAGGCGATGAAGGTGTTGCTGGATTTTGGTGTGGGTGATTGAACCGGATCTCGACAGCTCCCACAGGGTTGCGGTGCATTTTGGGGATCCGATAGCGCCTGCGCTACACCCGCTCTTCGAGCCTGAACCGCAGGAAACGATGGCTGGCTGAAAACAGTCGACGGTAGGTCAGCAACACCGCACCTACCGTGCCCAACGCCGACGACGCAGCGATCAAAAACATAATCACAATCTGATAACGTACCGCGTCCACCGGACTTTCCCCGGCCAGCACCTGGCCAGTCATCATCCCCGGCAAGCTCACAATCCCCACCACTGTCATCTGGTTCAACGTCGGAATCATCCCGGCCCGCACAGCCTGGCGAATCGCATCCTGCGCCGCCTCCCAGCGTGAACCACCGAGGGCCAGAATCATCTCGATGGTATTGCGGCCGGAGGTCAGCTCCTGAGTCATACGCTCAATCCCCAGAGACACCCCGGTAAGCGTATTACCCAGAATCATCCCAAGGATCGGAATCGCATACTGCGGCTCGTACCACGGGTGAATCCGGATAATCGCGAACAGGCCAACAGCCGTCACCAACCAGGAACTGCCCCACACCGACACAATGCTGTCGGCCCGCTGCCCCGCATAGGTCCGCTTCCCACGCCCGGCAGCCGAGAGCCCGGCGATCAGAGTCATCAGGCACATCAGCGGCAGCACCACATACCAGTAGGCAAATTCAAAGACCCAGCCCAGCAGGTAACCGATCGCCAACAACTGCACCACCGTGCGCACAGCCGCCCAGAACAGCTGACGCTCCAGCCCCAGCCGCAACAACAGCGACAGCGCACCGTTGATCAGGATCAGCGAGGAGGCGATGGCCATGTCCAGTGCCGTGAGGTCGTGATAATTCATGGCTGCACGGCCCCCGTCAGCACGCCGGCGTCCATATGCAAATAGGTGGTGCTCATGCGTTGCGCCTGCTCAAGGTCGTGGGACACCCAGATATAGGCGTGAGCGCTATCCGCTTCGGCCCAGGCACTGATCAACGCCTCGACCTCCCCGGACGAGGCCGGGTCAAGAGCGGCGGTAGGTTCGTCCAGCAACAACACATCGGGATTGAGTTGCAGGGTACGGATCAGTGACACCACCTGGGACTCACCACCGGATAAATCCCCGGCATTTTTTGCCAGAAAGCCCGACTCCTTGCCCGCGTGGGCCAGCAGCGCCTTGACCGCCTGCGGGTCGAAACTCAGGTGATGCAAGGCCTTGAGGCTGTAGGGGAAACGCAAGTTGTCTTCCACCGTGCCTTCGATCAGCGCCGGGCGTTGGGAGAGGTAGCTGATGCGGCTGCGATACTGCGGGACTTGCGCGTTGGCGATGACCTGCCCGTTCCAGAGGATATCCCCTGAGGTCGGCGCGTCGAGCAAGGCGAGTGCCCGAAGGAATACACTTTTGCCGGAGCCGGACGAGCCGGTGATGGAGATGCGGTCGGCGCGGTGCAACTGGAAGTTCGTGGGCTGCAGCAGTTGCAGCTGGCGGCGCTCGTCCATCCGCGTGAGCGCCCGGGTTTCGACTAATACGCTCATGGCGTTGATGATCCTTGTTCCTGATTCAGACGCAAATGGTAAGACAGGGCACGTCCCC
>NZ_JACARS010000117.1:0-19487 GCF_013386485.1 Pseudomonas sp. P7758
GGCTTTTCCAAAGTGACTCGCTGTAAGAGCGAAACCATAGGCGGCCGTTACCTAAATAACGGATATGTACCCACCTCAAACCAGCACAAAACGTCAGACCCAATGATGAATCGGCCACCCAGCCTTCTCAGCATGCGCCCGCAGCACCGGGTCCGGATTCACCACCTGCGGGTTCTCCACCTTCAGCAACAGCGGCAAATCATTGCGCGAATCCGAGTAGAAGTACGCCCCATCAAGGTGCTCACCTTCCTGCTCCAGCCATTCCATCAGGCGAGTGATCTTGCCTTCGCGGTAAGTCAGTACACCTGTGGTCTTGCCGCTGTACACCCCATGGGCGACGTCCAGCTCAATCCCCAGCACTTCATCAATGCCGATACGCGCCGCAATCGGCTTGACCAGGTGCGTCCCCGACGCCGAGATCACCAAAATCCGGTCACCATTCTTGCGGTGCTGTGCAATGGTACGGGTGGCTTCGCTGTAGATCAGCGGCTCGATAACGTCTTCCACCCACGGCTCTACAAGGTGCTCGATCTCTTCCGGCGTGCGGCCAATCATCGGCTCCAGGCTGAAGTCCATGAAATCCTCCATGGCCAGCTCACCGCGGCTGTAGGCCGCCATCAGTTCGTCGTTCTTGCGCATGAACGACTCACCATCCACCCAGCCCAGGCGGCCCATCTGCTCGCTCCACAGGGTGGCGCAGTCGCCGTGGATCAGGGTGTCGTCCAGATCAAAAATTACCAATGCCATCTGTCACGCTCTCTCAAATAAATCGTGCGTCAGGCTACTTCACACAACGCACTTGGGTCGATGGAAAGTGCCAATCTCTGACCATCCGGGTGCAGATCGTCAGCCGAGCGGTTGAGCACGTCCACCACCAATTCCACGCCCCGGGCTTCGATGCGGTAGCGAATCACGTTGCCCAACAGGCTGTGGCTGCGCACCAACGCATCCAGCTCACCGCTGCGGCTGAGCTCGATGGCCTCCGGGCGAATGGCGATGCGCCCGGTGATCGGACGCTGCAACAGTTTGCTGGCCTTGTCGGCATCAAGCAGGTTGTAGTTGCCGATAAAGCCCGCGGCGAACACATCCACCGGCGCGGTGTAGAGGGTCTCGGCATCGCCGCTCTGCACGATCTTGCCCTGGTTCATCAGGAAGATCCGGTCGGACATGGTCAGGGCTTCTTCCTGATCATGGGTCACGAAGATGGTGGTCAGGCCCAGCTCGCGCTGGATCTGGCGAATCTGTTCGCGCAGGTGCTTGCGAATCCGTGCATCGAGGGCAGACAACGGCTCGTCGAGCAACAGCAGGCGCGGGCGCGTCACCAGCGAGCGGGCGAGGGCCACGCGCTGGCACTGGCCGCCGGACATCTGATGCGGGTAGCGGCCGGCGAGTTCTTTCAGCTCCACCAGTTGCAACACTTCCTGCACGCGTTTGTGGCTGTCGTCGGCATTGACCTTCTGCATGCGCAGGCCGAAGGCGACGTTCTGTTCCACGGTCATGTTGGGGAACAGCGCGTAGCTCTGGAACACCATGCCGATATGCCGTTTCTGTGGGCTCAGCGGGACGATGTCCTGGCCATCCAGCAGGATTTTCCCGCTGTCCACCGAGGTCAGGCCGGCGATGCAGCGCAGCAGGGTCGACTTGCCGCAGCCCGACGGGCCAAGCAGGGTGACGAATTCGCCCTTGGCGATTTCGCAGTTGATGTCACTGAATACCGGCGTACCGGCGTAGCCTTTTTGCAGGTGTTGGACGCTGACGAAGCTCATTGGCTTTTGTCCTTGTTCAAGATGTTGGCGGCCCAGGTCAGCACCAGCACGAAGAAGAAATAGGAGATCACCAGGGCACTGGTGAAGTGGCCGCTGCTGTTACGCATATTGTTGAGGTACACCTGCAGGGTTTCGTAGCGGGTGCCCACCAGGATGTTGGCGAACACGAACTCGCCGAACAGGAACGAGAACGACAGCAGCAATGCCACCATCAAGCCCTTGCGCAGGTTCGGCAGCACCACCAGGAACGCCGCCTGGAAGGTGCTGGCACCGAGCAGTTGGGCGGCGTCCATCAGGTCCCGCAGGTTGATCGCTTGCAGGTTGTTGGTGATCGCCCGGTACATGAACGGCAGCGCCACGGTGAAGTAGCAACCGATCAGGATCCACGGCGTACCCACCATCGCAAATGGCCCCGAGCCGTAGAGCTGCAACAGCCCCACCGACGACACCACCGGCGGCACCGCGAAGGGCAGCAGGATCAAAATGTTCATCAGCGCGTCGAGTTTCGGAAAGTGGTAATGCACCACAAACAGCAGCGGCAGGATCAGCACCACCGACAAGATCAGCGCGCCAACGCACACCAGCAGCGACTGGCCGAAGGCATTCAGGAAGCGCGGGTCACTCCACAGCTGGATATACCATTTGAAGGTAAAGCCGGATGGCAGGATGGTCGCCGACCAACTGCTGGCGATGGAGTAGACCAGGGTGCCGAGCAACGGCAGCACCAGGATTGCAAACAACAGATACACCACTACGCGGTGGTAGAGGGCGGCCGAGCCAGGTTCAGCGCGAGACATGGTAGCTCCTCTTGAGCAGCAGTTGATGGACCACGGTCACCACGGTCATCAGCGCCACCAGCACCACGGCCAGGGCACTGGCCATGTTCGGGTCCAGGGAAATATCGCCGGAGACCATCGCCGCGATGCGGATCGGCAGCACGTTGAAGTTGCCGGTGGTCAGCGCGTACACCGTGGCGTAGGCGCCGAGAGCGTTGGCCAGCAGGATCACGAAGGTGCCCAGCAGCGCCGGGGTCAGCACCGGCAGACCGATGTGCCGCCAGTACTGCCAGCCGTCCGCGCCGAGCAATGAAGCAGACTCGCGCCAGTCTTCACGCAGTGCGTCAAAGGCCGGGTAGAGCAGCAACACGCCGAGGGGAATCTGGAAGTAGGTATAAAGGATGATCAGGCCGGTCTTGGAGTACAGGTTGAAGTCCTGAATGATCCCCGCCTGCTTGAGCATGATGGTGATGCTGCCGTTGAACCCCAGCAGGATGATGAAGGCGAAGGCCAGGGGTACGCCGGCAAAATTGCTGGTCATGTTGGCGAACGCGGTCACGAAATTGCGCAGCGGCCCGTCGACCCGGCGCAGCGAGTAGCTGCCGAGTACGGCGATGATGATCCCGAACACGCTGGAGTAGAAACTGATTTCCAGGCTGTACTGGATCGCCTGCATATAGAACTTCGAGCTGAAGATCTTGCTGAAGTTGGCCAGGCCCCAGCCGAACTCTTCGGACTGGACGCTGCTGATCATTACCCACACCAGCGGGGCGATTTCGAACACGATAAAGAAGATGGCGAAGGGCACCAGGCACAAGGCGGCCAGCCATTTGCCGCGGATCACTGAATTCACTTCAACAGCTCCCGGCATACAGGTTTGTCGTGGGGTACACCCAACAGCTCGCAGACGGTGCCGCACAGCTCGGTTTGTTTGGGCGTGGCGTGGGTGTCGAGGCTGAAGGCATCACCCAGCACAAACAGCGGCACTTCCCGTTCTTCCGGCAGCAGGCCGTTGTGGGAGCGGTCGTTGTTCATGCCGTGGTCGGCCGTCACCAGTACCTGGTAACCGGCGTCGAGCCAGCCTTGCAGGTAGTCGGCGAGGATGATGTCGGCCGAGCGCGCGCTGTTGCGATATTGCGGGGTGTCGAGGCCGTGCTTGTGGCCGGCATCGTCGATGTTCATCGGGTGCACTACCAGGAAATTCGGCGCGTGTTTGAGGCGCAGGCTTTCGGCGTCGGCAAACAGGTGCGAGTCCGGGTAATGGTCATTCCAGTAGAAATGCCCGTGCTGGATCGCCAGGGCCGAGTCGCTGGTATGCCGATCCCGGGCGGCGATAAAGGGCGAGCGGTTATACAACTCGCTGACCCAGTGATACGCCGCCGCCGCCGTGGATAAACCGGCGTCGGTGGCGTAATGGAAAATGCTGCGCTGATTGGACAGGCGCGAGACGTTGTTGTGGACGATGCCGCTCTCGATCGGCGGGACGCCGGTGAGGATGCATTCGTACAGTGGCCGGGACAGGGCCGGCAGTTCACATTCCAGTTTGTACAGTGCTGCGCGTCCTGCGCCGACATAGGCCTGCAAGTGCCCCATGGCGTGTCGGGCAACCTCGTAATTCAGGCCGTCGAGCACGACAAGGATGACGTTGTGCTTCATAGGGGCTGGGGCTCCGCAACAAATAGGCTTGACTCGGTTTTTCGGTTGGAACACCGATCAAATGTGGGAGCTGGCTTGCCTGCGATAGCGGTGTGTCAGTCGACAATACTGCTGAATGTCATACCGCTATCGCAGGCAAGCCAGCTCCCACACTGACCGCGTTCCACTTGAACAGGCGTATTAAGCCTTATTGCATATTGATGATGACTTCTTCCTGCCACTTCTGCGGCAGTGCCTTGGAGGTCTTCTCCCAAGCGTCTGCGTCCTTGATCGGCGTGACGTTCTTGTACTGCTCGTTAGGCAGCAGCTTGGCCTGTACGTCGGCTGGCAAGGTCAGGTGCTCGGCACGGATCGGCCGCGCATTGCCACGCGCCAGGTTGGTCTGGCCGGCGTCGCTGAAGATGTATTCGCGGGTCAGCTTGGCGGCGTTCGGGTGCTTGGCGTATTTGTTGATGATGGTGGTGTAGCCGGAAATCACCGAGCCGTCCGATGGGATCAGCACCACGTAGTCATCCGGGTTGGCCATCTTGGCCTTGTAGCTCAGGCCGTTGAAGTCCCAGACCACGCCCACTTCCACTTCGCCTTTTTCCATGGTGGCGATGGTTGGGTTGGCCAGCGACAGGCGGCCTTGCTTGGCGATGTCGGCGAACATCAGCAGCGCCGGCTGAATGTTCTTCTCGTCGCCACCGTTGGCGAGTGCGGCGGCGAGTACGCCGTTGGCCGCCTGGGCGGCGGTGCTCACGTCACCGATGGAAACCTTGTATTTGCCGGTCTTCAGGTCAGCCCAGCTTTTCGGAGCTTCGGAGCCGTGCAGGAGTTTTTTGTTGACGATAAAGGCGATGGTGCCGGTGTAGGCCAGGGCCCAGTTACCGTCCTTGTCTTTCGCCCAATCCGGGACTTGTGCCCAGGTGGTCGGTTTGTACGGTTGGGTAACGCCCTGTTTCACCGCGATCGGGCCGAAGGCTGCACCCACGTCGCCGATGTCGGCGCTGGCGTTGTCTTTCTCTGCCGCAAACTTGGCGACTTCCTGGGCGGAGCTCATGTCGGTGTCGATGTGCTTGAGGCCGTAGGTCTTGGCCAGGTCGTCCCAGGTGCCTTTCCAGTTGGCCCAGTCATCGGGCATGCCGACGCTGTTGACGGCGCCTTCCGCTTTCGCGGCGGCTTCCAGGGTTTTTAGATCGGTATCAGCGGCCATGGCGGCGGTGCACATGGCAATGGTCGAGCCTAACAGTGATGCCAGGAAAAGCTGTTTCATCCGAAGCTCCTTTGGGCGTTTTCAACGCTGCGTTTTTATCGACGTTTGCGGTGGTGTTGGTCTAGGTCAGCAATACACGAGCCAATTTAGGCGTGGCGGATGACAGTTTCATGTCGATGTCGTTTTTTGTTGGCCTGGACGGGGGATCACCGGGTAAGCGTAGACCATGCCCAACCGCCCGGAAGCCTTGGACTTGGCCGATGTATTGCAGGTCTTGTGGCAGGACGTCGCGAGGCGCTGTCATCTGTCGGTCATGTGCAATGCCTAGGCTTGCACGCAACAGCAGAGGCGCGTTTAGCGGGCGTTTTGTGCACCTGAATAGTGCTGGTCTAGTCCAGATAGGTAACGTTGATGCGTGATGAGGCAACCAAGGCGGTGACAACCATTGGCCTGGCGCTGCAAGAGCAGATCGACCATGGCTTGTTGGCGCCTGCCAGTAAGCTGCCGGCCGAGCGCAAGCTCAGCGAGTTGTTTGGTACCACCCGCATTACGGTGCGGGAAGCCTTGTTACAACTTGAGGCCCAAGGGCAGATTTATCGCGAGGAGCGGCGGGGGTGGTTTGTGTCACCGCCCAGGCTTGCCTATAACCTGATGCAGCGCAGTCATTTTCACGCGATGGTGAGTGCCCAGGGTCGGGTGCCGTCGACCGAGGTGATTTCGGCGCGGTTGCAGCCGGCTTCGGCGGCGGTGTGTGCGTGGTTGCAGTTGCCGGCGTTGTCCAGCGTGATTCAGATTTGCCGGGGGCGCAGGATTGATGGGCGGTTGGTGTTGTATGTGGAGCACTATCTGAACCCGCAGTATTTTCCGGGGATTCTGGGGTGTGATTTGAATCAGTCGATTACGGAGTTGTATGCGCGGGTGTATGACTTGCACTACGGGCGGGTGCGGTTTGAGATTGTGCCGACGTCATTGCAGGTTGAGGCTGCGGCGGCGTTGAGGGTGTCGGTGGGGAGCCCGGGGTTGCGGATTGCTCGGGTTAATTATGATCAGCATGAGCGGTTGATTGATTGTGATCTGGAGTTTTGGCGGCATGATGCGATTCATGTGGGGGTGGATGTGGTTTGACGTTTTGCCTGTGTGTATCCGTTATTTAGGTCACGGCGGCTTTTGGTTCCGCTCTCACAGCGGCTCACTTTTGAACAGCTGGAATGCCGGCCCAGCCCCAAGTAAGCACAGGGCTTTACCCCGATGACCTGGGTGTTAGAGCAAAAGCAGAGCCGCTGTATGTGGGAGCGGGCTTGCTCGCGAAAAACCTGAGGGCGCCGCGTTGAGTCAGGATACCCACGTCATCGTTAACGACCTTCGCGAGCAAGCCCGCTCCCACATTTGGATCGTGTCCGCCTTTGGGTTTGCTGTTGCTTCACCACACTTAAGCCCGAGCGAGGTGCAGAGTGGTGGGGCAAGAGCGGAACCCTAGGCGGCCGTTACCTGAATAACGGATATACCCTCAATCCGCCGCATTGGCATACAAATAATCAGTCGCCAACGATGCCAGCGTCCGTACCCCAACCACCAACGCCGACTCATCCACAAAGAACCCCGGATTATGATTCGGTGCCGCCTTGCTCATGTCCTGATCCCTCGGCGTCACCCCCAGAAACACAAACAACCCCGGCGCTTCCTTGGCATAAAACGAGAAGTCCTCAGCCCCACCCACCAACGGGGCATTCACTACGTCGCCATTCGCCGCCCAACGCAAACTCGGCAGCATCTTTTCGGTCAGCGCCGGGTTGTTGATGGTCGGATCGTACTTCTCAATGATCGTCACCTCAGCCTTCGCCCCACCACTCTCGGCGATTTTCTCGACGGTCTGCCGCACATCCGCATGCAGCTTCTGGCGAATGCCATAGTCGTAGGAGCGAATGGTCCCACTCATATCCACCGACTCAGGAATGATGTTGTACCGCGTCCCTCCGTTGATGGTGCCAATACTCACCACCGCCGGAAACGAAGAAATGTCGGTACGCCGACTGACCACCGTCTGCAGCCCCACAATGGCCTGCGCCCCCACGGTAATCGGATCGATCCCATCCCACGGCCGCCCCGCATGGGTCTGCTTGCCCAGGATCTTGATCCGCAGGTCATCCGAGCTCGCCAGCGTCGGCCCCGGCCGATACGCAATCTGCCCCGCAGGCACCCCGGCCCACACATGCAGCCCAAAAACGGCATCCGGCTTGGGCGATTTCATCAGCCCTTCCTGCACCATCATCTTCGCGCCCCAAGTGTTTTTACCGTCGGGGATAAAGTCGCTCGGGCCTTCTTCAGCCGGCTGGAAATAAAACACCACGGTCCCAGGCAGACGATCGCGCATACCTGTAAGGATTTTCGCCGTGCTCAGCAGGATGGCGGTGTGGGCGTCGTGGCCGCAGGCGTGCATCACGTCGACTTCTTTATCGAGGTACACACCCTTGGCCTTCGAGGCGAAGGGCAGGCCGGAGACTTCCTTGACCGGCAGCGCATCCATGTCGGCGCGCAAGGCCACGGTGGGGCCGGGCAGGGCGCCCTTGAGGATGGCGACAACGCCCGTGCGCGCCACGCCAGTCTTGACCTCCAGCCCCATCTCCCGCAGCTGCTTGGCCACCAGCTCCGCGGTGCGATGTTCGGTGTTGCCCAGTTCAGGATGGGCGTGGATGTCGCGCCGGGTTTCCAGCAAGGCCGGTTCCAGTACTTTGGCCTGGGCGGCGATGGTTTCGCGGGCACTGTCCTGGCCGCTGTTGGCGGCGATGACCGCGCTGCTGGCGACACCGCACAGCAGGCCGAATACCCATTGGTGTGTAAGACCGGTCAAACGCATAAGGACTCTCCATGATTATTGTTGTTGATCCTGACGTCATCCGGGCAGCGCTTATTCTTTCTCTTGCACGCCTCCCGCCGCTGTCACCACTTGCACGCTCAAGCGTGGGGTGGCCAGGTCCAGCCCGGCTTCGTCGAGGTGACGCTTGAGCGACAGGTTGAACGCCCGCGAAACCTCCCACTGCTTGATCGGCGCGGTCTTGAAGCGGGCGCGAAGAATCGCACTGCCGGACTCGAAACTTTCTACACCCTGAATCTCCAGCGGCGACCAGATATTGCGCCGCTGCAACGGGTCGTTGCGCATCTTCTGCCCGACGTCGCGCATCAGCTTGATGGCGTCGTCGATTTCCATGTTGTAGGGAATCGCCACCCGGAAGATCGCGTAGCCGAACTCCCGGGAGTAGTTCTTGATGCTTTTGATTTCACTGAACGGGATCGTATGCACGATGCCGTCGATGTCCCGCAGGCGCACGGTACGGATGGTCAACCCTTCGACCGTCCCCAGGTGGCCGCCGACATCCACGTAGTCATCAATTGCCAGGGAGTCTTCGATAATGATGAACAGGCCGGTGATCAAATCCGCCACCAGCGACTGTGCACCAAAACCGATGGCCAGGCCGATCACACCGGCACCCGCCAGCAGCGGCGTGACGTTCATGCCCATGTTCGCCAGGGCGACGATGGCGGCAATGATGAAGATGGTCACGAACAGCACGTTGCGAATCAACGGCATCATCGTTTGCGCACGCGCGTTGGCCAGGCCTTTGCGCGAGCGGGTGAGGGCGTGGTGGATCGCGGTGTCGCTGAGGATCCAGATCAGCCAGGCAAACAGCAATGTACCGGCAAGGCCGAACAGCTTGACGCTGATTTCATGCCCGTCGCCTTCGGTAAAGCGGATCAGCGACAGGCCCCAGACCCGCAGGCCGAGTTCGATAAACACCAGCCACACCACCAGGTGGGCGAGGGTGTAGACGAAGCTTTTCAGGCGCTCGGAGTACAGCGCATGGCGCTTGTGCCCACGCTGCGGCTTGAGTGAATGACGGCGCACCAGGCCGTTGATCACCATGCACAGCACCAGCAACACCGTGCACAACAACGACTGGCGCAGGGCGGTGCTGGTGTCGCCGGCGGAGACGAAGGTGGCGAACAGCGAGATGCCCACCAGCAGCAACGCCGGCAGGTACCAGAAGGTACCGACGATTTCGATGGTGTCACTCAGGGCGCGGCGGGTCAGGCGGCGGGACAGCGGCTGGTTGCGGATCAGGTGCGCAATCGGCCGGCGGAATCGCAGGATGAACACACCGGTGGACAGCGCGGCCATGACATTGGCGATGGTCGCGGCGACATGGGACAGGTGCTGGCCCAGGCTCTCGGCCAGGCGCGGGTCGCTGACGGCTTCGCCAAAGGCGGCAAAGCTGCCGATCAGCCACAACGGCCGGAAGGCCTGGTGGCGCAGGATGTACAACGCGCGGTGACGGTGCGGGCCGTCGAGTACGGAAAACGCGACCACGCAGATCGCCGAGAAGCAGGTGCCCACCACCAGCGCATAGGCCAGCACCATTGCCAGGGATTTGCCGAGGGACGAGGGCAGTGCGTAACTCATGTAGACGGTGATCACCAACGCGATCAGCCACGGGCCGAGCTTGCGCAGGGCAAAGCGCAGCAGGTCCCAGGTCTTGGGGTGTTGCGGCAGTTCTTCGGTCAGGCCGAAGCGCTCGCGCACCCGGTGGCTGAGCCAGATCAGGATCGCGGCCAGCAGGCTCCAGAGCATCAGGATCATGGCAAAGGCAAAGATGATCGGCAGCCATTCGCTGGCCGGCAGCATCAGTGCGGTGAGTTCATCCTTGGCCTGGTCAAACTCGTTGGACCAGCGATTGAGCGGGCTGTCGGCACCGGAGAATTGTTGCTCCAGGCTCGACAGCGTGCCGCCGATCAAACCGAGTACACCCAGTTCGGCGGCGGGCTGGGCCTTTTGCGTGGTCTCACGGAGCTTTTTCAGGTCGCTCAGCAGCTTGGTGCGCTGCTGGTCGTTTTCCAGGGTCTTGATCACCTCGTCCAGGGACTGGCCCAACGGGACATCGGCTTGCGGCTGGGTTTTGGTGTTGCTGCCCAGCAGCCCTGGCAGGCTCACGGCGTGGGCAGGCACCATGGGCAGCAGGGTCAGCAGGCAGAAAAGCAGGCAACAGGGCAGGGCAAACAGACGGGCAAGCACGAGGCGGTCAACCTTAAAAACGACGAATTGACCGAGTGTACGAGGCCGTCATGTGCAATGCGAGTGAGATTGTCATTCGGCGAGTTTGGCGAGGATCTTGTAAACCACGGTGCCGAGGATCAGCAGCATGCCGATCCACATGCCGAACACACCGATGGGTTTGTCGCGGAAGTTGAAGCCGATGGCCAGGAGGATCATGCCGGTCAGGATGGGGATAAGCATGGAGTGGAAGGCGGACATGGTGATCATGGTGCGACGGCCTTGTCGGGTGGGAATAGGTATAAGTCTAGGTCGATTTCGCCAAGTGCGAGTTGATCCGTGTCAGAAACGCTACAAACCCCGGTTAATTTCTACATCCGATGGCTTTTTTTCGATTGGCCACGGTCAACATCCCTCAGGAACCTTAAACCCAGGAGCATTCATCCATGAGCACACCCAAGGCACTGTTGATTCTGCACGGCAAGCAAGCCCTCAACGAGCAGGTGCGAGCGGCGGTGCAGGGCAAGCGCGAGCAGGGCTGGGACCTGGCCGTACGGGTGACGTGGGAGGGTGGCGATGCCCAGCGGTTTGTCGATCAGGCCCTTGCCGATGGCTACACGCGGCTGATCGCCGGCGGCGGTGACGGCACCCTGCGGGATGTGGCCGAGGCCATGGCCCGGGCCAAGACCGAGGCCAGCCTGGTGCTGATGCCCCTCGGTACCGCCAACGATTTTGCCCGCGCCGCCGGTGTGCCGCTGGAGCCCGAGCAGGCCCTGGACCTGCTGGATGTACCGGCCCGTGCCATCGACCTGGGCGAAGTAGGCGGGCAGATCTTCCTGAATATGGCCACCGGTGGTTTTGGCAGCCAGGTCACTGCCAACACCTCCGAAGACTTGAAGAAAGTCCTCGGTGGCGCGGCGTATCTGTTTACCGGCCTGTCACGCTTCAGCGAGTTGCGCGCGGCCTACGGTGAATTGCAGGGCCCTGACTTTCACTGGCGCGGCGAGCTGCTGGCCCTGGGCATCGGCAACGGGCGCCAGGCCGGTGGTGGCCACGTGCTGTGCCCCGGCGCCCTGGCCGATGATGGTTTGTTGGATATCAGCATCTTGCCGGCGCCGCAGGAAGTGGTCGGCACCCTGCGCAACCTGATGACGGACGGCTGGGGCCTGGACAATATGTTTGTGCGGGCGCGCTTGCCGTGGGTCGAAATCAAGGTCGCCGAAGGGCTGGCGATCAACCTCGACGGCGAACCACTCCAGGGTGACGACTTGCACTTCTCGGCCTTGCCCCAGGCACTGCGGGTGCATCTGCCGGATGACTCACCGTTGCTGACTAATCGTCAAGGCTGATGATCTGTTCGCGCACTGCGAACAGCACCAGGCCCGCCACGTCGAAAATCTGCAGGCGCTTCATGATCTGCGAGCGGTGGGCTTCCACGGTCTTGATGCTCAGACCCAGGCCATTGGCGATTTCACGGGTGGACTTGCCGCGCACGATCAAGCGCAGGATTTCCAACTGGCGTGCCGTCAGGTTGTGGCTGTGGGGCGGCGGGTTGACCTGGGCCTGATTGCGGATCAGCGCCTGGTTGATCACCGTATGGGCGATTGCCGGGCTGAGGTAGCGTTCGTTGTTGCGCAACGCCAGCAGCGCGTGCTCCAGCTCATTGGCCGTGGTGTCCTTGAGCAGGTAGCCATGGGCGCCGGACTCCAGCGCGCACATGATCAGCTCCGGGTCGGTGTGCATCGACAGGATCAGCACCTTGCTCTTCGGATAGGCGCGCTTGAGGTCTTTCAATGCATCGAGCCCGCCGGTGTGCTTCATCGACAGGTCAAGCAGCACGATGTCGGGTTGCAGCGCGTCAAACCGCTCCAGCAACTGCGCGCCGTCGCTCGCTTCACCGATCACCGCGTAGCCGGGAATATCCATGACCAGCGCACGCACGCCGGCCCTGATCAGGGAGTGGTCATCCACCAGGAGTAAGTTGCACGTCACTCTAGAACCTTATGGGGGTTGGCCCGTTCGAGGGCGCGGGGCGCCCAGGGGAAAAGCGCTTCGATCCTCGTCCCGGAGCCTGGCTGGCTATTGACCGACAATGTGCCTCCCAGTTGATCAATCCGCTCGGACATCCCGGCCATGCCCCGCTGGCCTTCCTGGGCGGGGTTGATGGCGGGCGAAAAGCCCTGGCCGTCATCGCTGATAAACAGTGACAGGCCTTCGGGCAGGCGTTGCAGGCGTACCAGCAGGTTACGTGCCTGGGCATGGCGCAGCATGTTGGTGACGGCTTCCTGGGTAATGCGAAAGGCGGCAACAGCCATCTCTTCCGGGATGCCGGTCAGCCGTTGATGGCATTCCAGGCTCCAGCTTACTCGGGTGTTTTCCAGGGTCTTGAGCAGATGCGCCCGCAGGCTCGCCTCAAGGCCCAGGCTCGCCAGTTGCCGGGGGTTGAGGATGGCCGACACGTCCTGCACCTTGGCCAGGGTTTCGTTGAGGGTGTTGCACAGCACCGCACAGTGGCCCTGCAGGTTTTCCGGAAGACGGCGCTTGAGCCATTCACTTTGCAGCTTGGCGGCGGTCAACAGTTGGCCGATATCGTCGTGCAGTTCGCGGCTGAGGCGATGACGTTCGTTTTCCTGGACCTGCAACAGGCGGTCGGCCAACTCCTGGGGCTGGAACTTGATGGACTTGCGTGAGCGCCACTGTTGCAAGCCCACCACCAGCAGGGTGGCCAGGTTCACTGACAACAGCGCCAGGGGAAGATCGGCCGAGTGTGCATAAGCCCACAGGCTGAGCAGGCACGCGCACAGGCATAGCGCGAGGGTTATCCAGCGTGCATTGCTTCGGGACACGGACCTTGCGATGAGTGACTTCAGGCTGGCGTACATAGGAGGCGCATTTCACGTTTATATGCATCATGAAGTTGAGTCACTTCGAGCGGGGCATGGTACCACCACTATTACCGTTGGTCGCCTGGCGCCGAGCGGGATGAGGCGTATTAATCACGGCAGCGTCCCGGAAGGTAGTCCCGGAGTTCAACGAGTGGGGAAGTTGTATCATTGAAGTTGTTTTGTATCAGTATTGTCGTTAGTGGCTTATTGATATTTTTCTGCTAACGACGTCGTGATGCATAAATAGTTGTGGTGTCGTTTTTAGATAATCAGGCAATTGAATGCGACATTTTTGTCGCTTAAATGCGAAGAAGCCTCAAATAGCGTAAGGCCTGTGTTGTTGCTTATAGCCGAAATCGCTTTGGGGGATGTGTTGGACAACGGTGGCGATCAACACGGTTTGTTCCGTTTCATCCAGGCCGAGCTTGCCGGTTTTTGTATCGATCAACTCCAGTTGCCAGGCCAGCAGGGTGAGGCAGTTGTGCAGTGCATCAAGTGCTTCGTCATGCAGTTGCAGGGGGCTGGCGGCGTTGCTGATCAGGTACTGGATATGCCGTGAGAACTCGCTGATCGCCCTCAGGGCCAGGGCTTCGGATTTTTCCGCGAGCTTGATCAGGTTGGTTTTCATGCAGTCGATCGCGTCACTGTCGTTGCGGATCAAATGCAGGTGGCTCAAGCATTCTTCAGACTTGGCCAGCAACATTTCCGCCTCGAGGAGGAACTCGGGAAGTGCAAGTTGCCACTCTTTGCCGTCGTTCATCACACAAGTCTCCAGAACATACGATCGGATGATGAGATGTTGCACCGGTTGAATGGCGTAAAACTACCGCTGAAATATGACGAATATCTGTAGGCCCGTTCCGACTTTTCAGTAGGAAATTTATTTGAATGACGGCCGTCGCCCGAGTACCCCACAATTTCCAGGGACATTCGCACAACTTCTTTGGGTGCCAGTACATAAGCCACTGGATGACCCGTTGGCCGTGGGCTTGCGATAGCAAACAAAAGCCTGACTCCATTCATGCAATGAGAATGGCGTCACATTAATGGCTATTAGATATCGCGAATATCAGGTTGGTCCTGATTGTGGATAGGGGAATCCCTTACATAGCGGAACCTCGCGCAGACTTTGCGGTCACGCGGCGGTGGTGATGGGCCTTGCGTTGAAGCGGGTTCAGTAAAGCATGATGTCAGTGTGACATCAATGGATTTGCATGGCATTTTAGTGGGGGGTCAAGGTCCGGCGTTTGCCGCCGATAACCTGCTTCAGTGACCAGCACTATCCATCCGCTAAACCCCAGGAGTCTTTAATGGCCGGCATTCTCGACACGGTAGATCAACGCACACAATTGGTGGGTGAGAATCGCCTGGAGATCCTCATGTTTCGCCTGGCCGGGCGGCAGCTGTTCGCGATCAACGTGTTCAAGGTGCAGGAAGTGCTGCAACTGCCCAAGTTGACCCTGATGCCCCAGCGCCACCCGTTTGTCTGCGGCGTGGTCAACCTGCGTGGGCAGACGTTGCCGGTGATCGACCTGTCCCAGGCGATTGGCATGCGTCCGCTGATTCCGGGCCCCAACAGCACCATTATCGTCACCGAGTACAACCGCTCGGTGCAGGCGTTCCTGGTGGGCGGCGTCGACCGCATCGTCAACATGAACTGGGAGGCGATCCTGCCGCCGCCGGCAAGTGCCGGGCGCCAGCATTACCTGACGGCCATCAGCAAGGTCGATGACCAGTTGGTGGAAATCATCGACGTGGAAAAAGTCCTCGCCGAAATCGTGCCCTACAACGCCAAGGTTTCCCGCGAGAAACTTGAAGACCCGGTGCTGGAACGCGCCCGCGGCCGCGAAGTGCTGCTGGTGGATGACTCCAACGTCGCCCTCTCGCAACTGCGTGACACCCTCGGACAGTTGGGGGTGAAGATGCACATTGCCAGCGACGGCCTCAAGGCACTGAACATGCTCAAGGCCTGGGCCGACAGTGGCCAGGTGATGACCGACAAGCTGTTGATGATCTTCACCGACGCTGAAATGCCCGAGATGGACGGCTACCGCCTGACCACCGAGATTCGCAACGACCCGCGCCTGCGCAGCCTGTACGTGGTGCTGCATACGTCGTTGTCCGGCAGCTTCAACGACTCGATGGTGAAGAAGGTCGGTTGCGACAACTTCCTCTCCAAGTTCCAGCCCGACAAGTTGGTGGACGTGGTACGTCAGCGCCTGATGCTGGACGAAGTCCCGGCTTGAGCTTAGGGTGACGGCTTTGTCCCTCAGGAATGCAGGCCCATGCTTCGTCTCAGCGCGTTGTACCGATACCCCTTGAAGTCCGGCAAGGGTGAATCCTTGCAGCAGATCGGCCTGGACACACTCGGGCTCGACGGGGATCGACGCTGGATGTTGGTGGACGAGGCCAGCGGGCGTTTCCTGACCCAGCGCGCCGTGGCCAGGATGAGCCAGCTCTCGGCGCTGTGGAACAGCGCCGGTGGCCTGACCTTGAGCGCCGAGGGCCAACCTGTGCTTGACGTGCCACTACCCGGCAGCGATGCCGAGTTGCGCGGCGTGACCATCTGGCGTGACACCTTGCGCGTGCCGGATGCCGGTGACGAGGCAGGCGCCTGGCTCAGCGAATTCATCGGCAAACCCACGCGGCTGGTGCAAGTGCCGCTGTCCCGTGCGCGCACGACCGAGGCCGGCTACGGCAAGGATGATGACAAGGTCGCGTTTGCCGATGGCTTTCCGTTGCTGCTGATCGGCCAGGCGTCCCTGGATGACCTGTCCCAGCGTATCGGTCGGCCCATGGAGATGCTGCGTTTTCGCCCCAACCTGGTGATCGAGGGCAGCGAAGCCTTTGCCGAAGACGGCTGGAAGCGGATACGGATCGGTGATGTGGAGTTTCGCGTGGTCAAGTCCTGCTCACGCTGCATCCTCACCACCATCGACCCGGCGAGTGGCGAGCGCAGTGCCGACCGCGAACCGCTGGCCACGCTCAAGACCTACCGCGAGCAAGAGGGCGATGTGATGTTCGGGCAGAACCTGGTCAACGATGGGGTGGGCCGCCTGGAAGTCGGCATGCCGGTGACGATCCTGGAGTAAGCAGCCCTGAAATGAAAAATGCCCGTCTCTCGCGAGACGGGCATTTTTTTCGGCTATCGAACGTTTAGCCGCGGTATTCGCACAGGTAGGCGGTGTCGACCGCCACCTTCAGCTGGAACTTGCTGTTGGCTGGCACGTTGAACTGGCTGCCGGCGGCGAAGGTTTCCCAGTCGGTGCTGTCTGGCAGCTTGACGGTCAGTGCGCCCGATACCACGTGCATGATTTCACGCTGGGCAGTGCCGAACTCGTATTCACCCGGGGCCATGACGCCGATGGTCGCCGGACCTTCTGCAGTGCCGAAAGCGATCGACTTGACGGTGCCGTCGAAGTACTCGTTGACTTTAAACATGGGCGAATCCTCGGAAAAGGGTCAAGAAAGGTCGGCCAGTATGCCTTCTACACGGGCAAAATCAACGGCAGCAGCCGTGCGGTATTGCGTGCATCTTCCAGCGCCCGATGCTGTTGGCCGTGGAACTGCATGCCGGCCAGTTGCAGCGCGCCGTTGAGCCCCAGCTGCTTGTCCAGGCGCCGGGCCTTGGCGAAGCGTTGCTTGAGGTTCACGTGGGGCGTCTGGCCCAGCACGCTGCTCAAGCCATGGCGCTGCCACTCCAGTTCCAGTTGCTGGCGATCGTAGTCACCCCAGCTCGCCCAGCCTTCCAGGCGTGCCTGGTGCTGGCCAAGCCAGCGTTCGAACAGCGGCCACACCTCGATCAACGGCGCGGCAGCGTCGATATTCGCCTGGGTGATGTGGGTCAACTGGCGGCAGAACGGCGTCAGCAGCGGCCTGCGCAATGGCCGCACGAAACGCTGGAAATGGTCCAGTTCACGGCCCTGGCGGTTGACCAGGCTCACACCGATTTCGATGATTTCCATCTCGGTCACGGGCCAGCCGCCTTCATCCGTTGTGGCTTCAAGATCAATAATCAGCCAATGAGGCATCGCAGGTTCCCGTACTCTTCCCGTCCTGATGGGGATAGAGCGTAGCCAAGCCTGCTAGTTCCGCCCAGGGCTTACTCGATCTCCAGCAAAATCTGACGGTTCCTGACCTGATCGCCTGCAACCGCCTGGATTCGCTTGACCACGCCACTCATGCCGGCCTTGAGTGGGTGCTCCATTTTCATCGCTTCCAGCACCAGCAACAGCTGGCCCTTGCTGACCGAATCGCCTTCGCTGACCCGTACTTCGACAATTGCCCCATCCATCGGCGCCTTGACCGTGCCGTTGCTGGCCTCGGCCTGGCGGGTGGCGACGGTTTGGGTTCGATCATTGATGCACACGCCGGGCAACCAGAGCCGGGTGCCTTGCAGGTGGTAGGCAATGCGACGGCGAATGCCGTTGAGAACGGCGGTGGCCCAGCGTCCGTCGGTGGAGAGGTCGCGTATTTCGATGGCGTGCTGATCAATCTCGACGTGCAGGCAATTGTCCGCCAGCACACTGAGGCTGATGGTCCGGGGCTCGTCGTGTTCGGCCAATTGCCAGGTCCAGGGTACGCTGGCGTTGTTGCGCCAGCCGGATAATGGCTGGGTGTGGGCGCTGGCGCTGTGTTGGTAAAACAGCGCGGCGGCCAGGGCCAGCTCTTCGTTGGTCGCGTGGGTACGCGGGATGTCGCTGAAGTGTTCGGCAATAAAGCCGGTGCTGAAATCGCCGGCGATGAAGTGTGGATGCTTGAGCAGGCTGGCCAGCAGGCGCTGGTTGGTGGGCACGCCGAGCAGCACGCAGTCTTCCACGGCCCTGACCAGCTTGCGCCGGGCCTCTTCGCGGGTGGCGCCGTGGGCGATGATCTTGCCCAGCATCGAGTCGTAGAACGGGGTGATGCGCTGGCCTTCCAGCACGCCATGATCGATGCGCACACCTGGCGCCGGGTCCCAGCGCAGTACGTCGCCGGTTTGCGGGAGGAAGCCCTGGGCAGGGTCTTCGGCGTACAGGCGCACTTCCATGGCGTGACCGGTGAGGGTCACTTGTTCCTGACTCAGGGGCAAAGGTTGGCCGGCGGCGATGTGCAGTTGCCAGGCGACGAGGTCGAGGCCGGTGATCAGTTCGGTGACCGGGTGTTCGACCTGCAGGCGGGTGTTCATTTCCAGGAAGTAGAAATTGCCGTCGCGGTCGAGCAGGAACTCCACCGTGCCGGCGCCGACGTAATTGACGGCGCGCGCGGCCTTGAGGGCGGCTTCGCCCATGGCTTGGCGCAGCTCGGGGGTCATGACGGGGCAGGGGGCTTCTTCGATGACTTTTTGATGGCGGCGCTGGACCGAGCAGTCGCGTTCGCCGAGGTAGATCAGGTTGCCGTGGGTGTCGCCGAACAGTTGGATTTCGACGTGGCGGGGGGCGATCAGGGCTTGTTCGAGGATGAGTTCGGCGCTGCCGAAGGCGTTTTGTGCTTCGGAGCGGGCGGTGCGCAGGTGTTCCAGCAGGGTGTCGGGGTTGTGTACCAGGCGCATGCCGCGGCCGCCGCCGCCGGCGCTGGCCTTGATCATCAGTGGGTAGCCGATGTGGGTGGCTTGTTGTTGCAGGGTTGGGTCGTCCTGGTCGGGGCCTTGGTAGCCCTTGATGCAGGGGACGCCGGCGTTGAGCATGGCGATTTTTGAGAGGCGTTTGCTGCCCATCAGGTCGATGGCTTCGGGGCTGGGGCCGATGAAGGTGAGGCCGGCGTTTGCGCAGGCTCGGGCGAAGTCGGGGTTTTCGGAGAGGAAGCCGTAGCCGGGGTGGATGGCGTCGGCGCCGGTGCGGTGGGCTGCGTTGAGGATGGCTTCGATGTTCAGGTAGGACTGGGTGACCGGGGCGGGGCCGATGTTGATGGCTTCGTCGGCCATCTGGACGTGCAGGGCGTCGGTGTCGGCTTCGCTGTAGATTGCTACGGTGCGGTAGCCCAGGGATTGGGCGGTGCGCTGGATGCGGCAGGCGATTTCGCCACGGTTGGCTATGAGGATTTTGTTGAACATGAGTGACCCCTTGGGTTGGCGTTTACCGTGTACATATCCATTCCTGCGGTAACGGCTGCTATTGGTTCCGCTCTTACAGCGGGTCACTTTTGAAAAGCGCAAAAGTAACCAAAACGCTCTGCCCCGCCTGTCGG
>NZ_JACARS010000118.1:0-21735 GCF_013386485.1 Pseudomonas sp. P7758
TGGGAGCGGCCGGTGATCGGCGTCAGCTCAACCCGGCACCAGTCGCCGCAACGCTCCAGGACTTTCCAGAAGGTCAGCGCGTTCTTGCCGAACTCGTGGTCCACCACGTGCCGTGGCTTGGTCGGTGGGTCGTAGCGCAAGGGCAAGTCGATGCTGCCGCTGTCCAGTTCCGGTTGGCCCCAGCACAGTGCGGTGTAGGCCTTTTCGGTTTCCCGGTCATGAAACTGGCGGGACAGTTCACGGTGGGTATCCGCGTCTCGGGCCAGCAGGATGATCCCGGACGTTTCCCAGTCCAGGCGATGGACGATGCGGGCTTCGGGGTAGCCGTTTTCCTGCAGGCGGGTGATCAGGCAGTCCTTGTTGTCGTCGGCGCGACCGGGCACCGAGAGCAGCAGGGTAGGCTTGTTCACCACCAGGACAGCAGCGTCCTGATGAAGGATATGGACATTGGACAACGGCATTAAAACAGCCTCGTAACAAACGCCAACGGCGGCTCGCTCACCCGGCCCCGTGAGGGGAGCCAGGTAACCGAGCCGCCGTGGCGACCGCCTTTTCGATCAACGATCAGGCAGGGTGATATTGAGTTCCAGAATCGAGCAGCTGCCGTCATTTTCCAGGGCGACATGCACGTCATCGTTACCGATGTTGACGTACTTGCGGATCACTTCCACCAGTTCCTTCTGCAGGGCTGGCAGGTAATCCGGGGTGCTGCGTTGGCCGCGTTCGTGCGCCACGATGATCTGTAGACGCTCTTTCGCTACCGACGCGGTACTTGGCTTTTTGTTGGCGCGAAAGAAGTCGAGAAATTTCATTGTTTAGTTGCCTCCAAAGATACGCTCGAAGAATCCCTTCTTCTTAACATCGAGGAAGCGATGTTCCACGGTCTTGCCCAGCAAGCGATCTACCGCATCGCTGTACGCCTGGCCGGCGTCGCTCTGGTCGTCAAGAATCACCGGCACACCTTGGTTGGATGCCTTCAGGACGGCCTGGGATTCCGGGATCACACCCAGCAGGGTCACGGCGAGGATTTCCTTCACGTCTTCAACGCCGAGCATTTCGCCATTGCTGACGCGCTCAGGGTTGTAGCGGGTCAGCAGCAGGTGTTCCTTGATCGGATCTTCACCTTTCTCGGCGCGCTGGGACTTGCTGGCCAGCAGGCCGAGCATGCGGTCCGAGTCACGTACCGAGGAGACTTCAGGGTTGGTCACGACGATGGCTTCGTCGGCGAAGTACATCGCCAGGTGAGCACCGGTCTCGATACCCGCCGGGGAATCGCACACCACGTATTCGAAGGTTTCCTTCAGTTCGGCGAGGACCTTGCCCACGCCTTCCTTGGTCAGCGCGTCTTTGTCGCGGGTCTGGCTGGCGGCCAGTACATACAGGTTCTCAAGGCGCTTGTCCTTGATCAGGGCCTGTTGCAGGTTGGCTTCGCCATTGACGACGTTGACGAAGTCGTAAACCACGCGGCGTTCACAGCCCATGATCAGGTCGAGGTTACGCAAGCCGACGTCGAAGTCGACGATAACTGTCTTGTGGCCGCGCAGAGCGAGGCCGGTACCGATAGCGGCGCTGGTGGTGGTCTTACCCACACCACCCTTGCCGGATGTAACCACGAGAATCTTGGCCAAGGTGTTTCACCCCTAAGGAAAAAGGACTTTTTAGTCCCTGAAAAACATCTCTTGTCACTCGCTGCAGGCGGGCAGCTCTTGTAGGAGAAAGCACGGTTTGCCTGGGCAAACCCCACCTTAAAATTATTCCTACACAAGTTTTGCCGTTTTCGCTGTGCTATCAGAGTCCAGAGATGCTTGGAAAATGCGGCAGTATCCGTTAAAGACGAACGATGTTCAACACATCGCCCGACAGGCTGACTTGTACCCCGGCCCCCCACAGCGGATCGCGGCGCAAATCTTCCGAAACCTTGTACTGGCCTGCGATGGACACTAGCTCAGCGGTCAACTGCTGGCAAAAAATACGGGCCTTGGTGTCACCTTTTATGCCGGCCAGGGCACGACCACGCATAGGGCCGTATACATGGATGTTTCCATCGGCGAGAAGTTCCGCCCCCGGGCTGACCGGGGCGATGACGACAAGGTCGCCACCCTGGGCGTAAATCTGCTGCCCGCCCCGTACGGGAGAGGTGATGATCTTTGTCGGCTTGATCGTCGGCTCCGGCGGTTTCTCCGGTTTTTTCTTCTCTTCGCCGACCAACGGGTCGAGCGGACGCTCGCGGGCACCCGACGGCGGCAGTACTGGCAGTTCAATGGCGATTGCCGCGGCGATGTCTTCGATACGGCTGGCACGGATCGCCAGGGTGCGCAGGCCATGCTGGCGGCACACGCGCATCAGCCCGGGCAGGTCGACCGCGCCCTGGCCGGCCGGGAGCTTGTCCAGGGCCAGCACCAGCGGTGCATTGTTGAAGAAGTTCGGCGCCAGGGCGACCTTGGCGGCGAGCTGGCGGTCCAGGGCATCAAGGTCGTTGCGGGCCAGTTCCAGCACGGTAATGGCGAGCATGCTGCCTTTCAACTGGAACACGGGATCTTGGTCTAGCGGTTCGGTTTGGCTCATGGTCGGCAAAGCGGCTTGTCACGAAAAGTGTCGAGACTTATAACGAGAACATCCGCTAGCCGCAAGCCGGGTCGAACCGTTGTAGAATGCGCGGCCGTTGTCTTTACCGGAATCTTGAATGGATCGCCCGCGTTTTCGAGCTGTATTTTTTCATCCGCGCTTCTGGCTGTTATGGCTGGGGCTGGGTTTGCTGTGGCTGATTGTGCAGTTGCCGTACCGGGCTTTACTGGGGATTGGCCGTGCCTTGGGGGCGGGAATGTACCGGGTGGCCGGTGAACGTCGACGTATCGCCGCACGAAACCTGGAACTGTGCTTCCCGGAAAAGTCCGCTAAAGAGCGTAAACATTTGCTCAAGGAAAACTTTGCCTCCACCGGCATCGCGTTCTTTGAGATGGCCATGAGCTGGTGGTGGTCCAAGCCGCGCCTGGCGCGCCTGGCCCATGTCGAAGGGCTGGAGCACCTCAAGCAGGCGCAACTGGAAGGCAAGGGCGTGATCCTCATGGCCCTGCATTTCACCACCCTGGAAATCGGCGCCGCCTTGCTCGGGCAGAAGCACACCATCGACGGCATGTACCGCGAGCACGGCAACCCCTTGTTCGATTTCGTCCAGCGCCGTGGCCGCGAGCGGCACAACCTCGACTCCCTGGCCGTAGAGCGCGAAGACGTGCGCGGCATGCTCAAGCTGCTGCGGGCCGGTCGTGCGATCTGGTACGCACCGGACCAGGACTACGGCGCCAAGCAAAGTATCTTCGTGCCATTGTTCGGCATTCAGGCCGCCACCGTGACCGCCACCAGCAAGTTCGCCCGCCTGGGCAAGGCACTGGTGGTGCCGTTCACCCAGGAACGCCTGGCCGACGGCAGCGGTTATCGCCTGGTGATCCATCCGCCGCTGACCGACTTCCCCGGTGAAACCGACGAGATCGATTGCCTGCGCATCAACCAGTGGGTCGAAGCCTCCGTGCGCGAATGCCCCGAGCAATACCTGTGGACGCACCGCCGCTTCAAGAGCCGGCCGCCAGGTGAGCCTAAGCTGTATGAAAAACGCCGTCGTTGATCTGAAGTCCCCAAGCACCATGGAGTGATGCAATGCGCTCAGCTGAACCGGTCACAGGCTTGATTCTTTCCGGCGGCGGGGCGCGGGCCGCCTATCAGGTGGGGGTACTGGCGGCGATTGCCGAGCTGTTGCCGCCGGGGGCCGCCAATCCGTTTCCGGTGATTGTCGGCACCTCGGCCGGGGCGATCAATGCGGTGAGCCTGGCCAGTGGCGCCATGGACTTTACCGCCGCCATCCAGCGCCTGACCGCCTTCTGGCAGGGCTTTCGCAGCCACCTGGTGCTGCGCAGCGACTGGCCCGGGGTGATCAGCCAGGCCAGTCGATTCCTTATCCACAGCCTGCTGGGGATGGGGGCGCAGGTGCCAGTGGCGCTGCTCAACAGTTCGCCGCTGCGGGACTTGTTGCGCGACAAACTGCACCTGGAAGGCATCGCGCAGTCGATCCGCGAGAAACACCTTCATGCTGTGGCGGTGACCGCGTTCGGATACGAGTCCGGGCAAGCCGTGACCTTCTATCAGGGCGGCGGCACCATCGATGCCTGGTTGCGGCATCGGCGCATCGGCATTCCCACCCAATTGACCGTTGAACACTTGCTGGCCAGCTCGGCGATTCCGTTGCTGTTTGCGCCGGTCAAACTCGGCCAGGAATATTTTGGTGACGGGGCGGTGCGCCAGTCGGCGCCGATCAGTCCTGCGTTGCACCTGGGCGCCAGCCGCGTGCTGGTGGTGGGGGTCAGTGGCAACCCGCGCGGCAACGATCCATCGAACCCGGCGCGCACCTTCACCGGCCAGGAGCCGACGTTGGCGCAGATCGGCGGGCACATGCTCAACAGTACGTTCATCGACAGCCTGGAAAGCGATATCGAATTGCTCGAGCGCCTGAACCAGTTCAGCCACGTGTTGCCGGCCAACGCGGCGATACAAGGTTTGGCGCCAGTGGAAGTATTGGTGATCGCTCCCAGTCAGCCAATCGACGAAATCGCGGCACGTCACCGCCAGGAATTGCCGGCGGCATTGCGCCTGTTTCTGCGCGGGCCGGGGGCGACCAAAACCAGTGGCGCGGGTGTGCTCAGCTACCTGCTGTTCGAGGCGGGGTATTGCAGCGAATTGATCGAGCTGGGAAGGCGGGATGCGCTGGCCAAGCGCGAAGAGTTGCAGCGGTTTCTAGGCCTGACACCGAACTAAATGTGGGGCTGGCTTGTGTAGGAGCGGGCTTGCTCGCGAATGCGGTGTGTCNNGCAAGCCCGCTCCCACATACAGGGGATAGGCGGTGTGGTTAGAAGTGGTACTTCACCAACAGGCTCGCAGTGTCCTGGTTGGTCTCGAACGCGCCGCTGTCCTGGATCCCGTACTTGTTCTTCCAGTAGTCGTATTCGATACCGACATACAACTGCTTCTCGCCCCAATGCAACGCCTTGCCCAGGTCATATTTGATCTGCGGGTTGAAGTGCAGGTTGGCGTGGTAAGTGCCGCGGGCGTTCTTGTCGTTATCCACCACCCAGTCCATGAAGCCGTCGATCAGCACATTGGAGTTGCCCACCGGGATCGTGTACGACCACACCGGTGTGATCTGCCATACGCCGTCACCCGGGCGATTGCCTTCGGTCTGGCGCTGGTAGAAGTTCAGCTGGAAGTAGTCGAAACCAGGGATTGCCAGGTCGAAGCCCGGGCCGAGCAAGTACGACTCGTTGTCGCCTTCGCCGAACTCGTAAGTGAACGCCAGCAACACGTCCTTGATCGGACCGAACGACAAGTCCTTGTCGAAAATCTTGCCGAACGACAAGCGTGGGCTGAACTCACCGTAGTAAGTACTCGGGCCAACATTGCCGTCTTCCTTGCCGTTGTAAAAGATGCGGTCGAGGAAGAAGAAGTTGTCGCCGTACTTCCACGCGTCGGCGTGTTCGAAGGTCACGGTTTGCTGGATCTGCGGGTTAACAGTGAAGTTCTTGCCCCACAGATAAGTCAGGCTGTTGTTCTGCCACTGCAGCAGATCACCGGCCATGGCCTGGCCCCCGGCCAGCAGGGATCCTGCCAGCATCAGGCTGTTCACGGTACGTTTCATTCGGTTGCTCCCGAGGTAAAGGTTTCTGGTTTTTTTTCTAAGCGGACGCTCTGGTGTGGCGTCTTTTGGCTTGCCGCAAAAATCGTCTGTTCGGTCAGCTTTGATGCTTTTAGCAAGAGCTGCGCCAAGGTGTTTAAAAAGCCAAAAAATCCCCGTCGGCTGTGATGAACACAGTCGAATTCGGAGAGTTTTTGCACACGTTGGCTGCGGACGTGGGGCCGGGATAAGTTGGCCTTGCAGTCAGCTTTTACATTCGCTGTTTTTTTTTGAGTCGATTTGAGCGGGCGCCGAGAATACTGACTCCCAGGCCTGTGCTCAAGTGCGCCGTTAAAGAGCGCGCGGGGCGAGAATGGGGCACGGCGCGTGGCCGGCCCCGGGTGAATGGCGTACATGGTGTGTTCCCTGATCGTTATTGTTTTTGTTGTGACGCAGGAATCAATGTGGGTGTGCGTGAGCGCTTGGGGCAGCACGTTCGGCGCCACCCAGGATGTTGAATAACAGGTTCAGCGACAGCGCGCTGATCGTGGCCATGGCGATGCCGCTGTGAGTGATCGGGCTCATCCATAGCGGCAACTGTGCAAAGAATTCGGGACGTACCACCGGGATCAATCCCATGCCGATACTCACCGCCACCAGCAACTGGTTACGACGGTCGGCAATGTCGGCTTCCTGGAGGATCTTGATCCCGGTGGCTGCCACCATGCCGAACATGGCAATCGCCGCGCCGCCCAGCACTGCGGGTGGAATCGACGCTACCAAAAAGGCGGCCTTGGGCAGCAGGCTCAGCACAATCAGGAGCGCGCCGGCCACGATCGTCACCGAACGGCAGCGCACGCCGGTCATCTGCACCAGGCCGATGTTCTGCGCGAACGAGGAGTGGGTGAAGGTGTTGAAGAACCCGGCAAAAAACGATGCGCCGGCGTCACACAACAGGCCACGGCGGAGCATTTTCGGCGTGACTTCCTGGCCGGTGATCTTGCCCAGGGCGAGGAACATCCCGGTGGACTCGACGAAGATGATCACCACCACCAGGCACATCGACAGGATCGGCGCCAACTCGAACTTGGGCATGCCGAAATGCAGTGGCGTCACCACTTGCACCCACGGGGCGCGCGCCAGGCCGCTGAGGTCGACCATGCCGATCATCCCGCACAGCCCGTAGCCGAGGGCCATGCCGATCAGCACCGAGATATTCACCCAGAAGCCGCGCATGAAACGGTTGATCAGCAGGATGGTGGCCAGCACCAGCGCGGCAATCGCCAGGTAAATCGGTGAGCCAAACGTGGACGCCGCTGCGCCACCGCCGGCCCAATTGACCGCGACGGGAAACAGCGAAAGACCAATGGCGGTGATCACGGTACCGGTCACCAGCGGTGGAAAGAAGCGCACGACCTTGGACATGAACGGCGCGATCACCACGCCGAAAAAACCGGCGGCGATGGTCGCACCGAAGATCCCCTGCAGACCGATGCCGGGCATGCCGGCCATGGCCACCATGCTGCCGACAGCGGCGAAACTGGCGCCCATCATCACCGGCATACGAATGCCTACCGGGCCGATGCCGAAGGACTGGACCATGGTTGCGATGCCCGCCACCAGCAGGTCGGCGTTGATCAGGAAGGCGATTTCTTCACGGCTCAGGCCTGCGGCCTGGCCGATGATCAAAGGCACGGCGACGGCGCCACCGTACATCAGCAAGACGTGTTGCAGGCCTACCAGAATCAGTTGCAAGAGGGGCAGCCGCACCATGGCGGGCGCGGCAGGAGTCTGCGTTTCTAGCTGGGACATGCAACACCTCGGATCTTTTTATTGTTGTGTTGTTCGGTATTCAATTGCCGGGTGGAACTCATTCGTCAAAGCACACCGCAGATCCCATGTGGGAGCGGGCTTGCTCGCGAACGCGGTGGTTCAGTCACCTGAAGTGTTGAATGACACACCGCATTCGCGAGCAAGCCCGCTCCCACACTAGTCCTGCGTTAATCAGTCAGTTGGTACGCGCCCCCTGAGTGATCCAGGTGCCAATCAAGTCCCGTTCCTGCTGGGTCATCTGGGTGATATTGCCCAGCGGCATGATCTGGCTGGCCACGGCCTGTGCCTGGATGCGCGGGGCCATTTGCTGGATCTGCTGCGGCGTATCAAACATCACCCCGGCCGGTGCGGTGCTGAACAGCGGGCTTGTCGGCTTGGCCGAATGGCACACCGCGCAGCGCTCCTGAATCACCCCATGGACCTTGTCAAAATCAATCGAGGCCTGGGCCGGTGCTGCTTCGGCAGGTGCCGGTGCAGGTGCCGCTGGAGCAGCCGGTTTAAGCCCGCCACCCAACGCCGTTTCCGGCAGTGGCTGGTACTCGATGGCCGCTGGTGCCTTGGCCACTTCCGGTGCAGTCGCCACCGGTTTTGGGCCGGTCACGTAGGCCAGGCAAATCATTGCCAGTGCGCCCACCGGCAAGGTCCAGGCGTATTTCTGGCTGTTGTGACGGGTGTTGAAGTAGTGACGCACCAACACCGCCGCCACCGCGATACCTGCGAGGATCAGCCAGTTGTATTGGCTGCCGTAGGTGCTCGGGAAGTGGTTGCTGATCATGATGAACAGCACCGGCAAGGTGAAGTAGTTGTTGTGCCGCGAACGCAGCAAACCCTTGGCCGGCAGTGCCGGGTCGGGCGTGCGGTTTTCGGCGATGGCCGCCACCAGCGCACGCTGGGCCGGCATGATGATGCGGAACACGTTGCCCACCATGATGGTGCCGATCACGGCGCCCACATGCAGGTACGCACCACGACCGCTGAACACCTTGCTGAAGCCGTACGCGGCGGCAATCAACAGCACGAACAGGATCAGGCCGAGCAGGGCGGGGCGCTTGCCCAGTGCCGAGTCGCAGAGAAAGGAGTAGATGAACCAGCCGGCCAGCAGCGAGCCGAGGCCCAGCAACACACCTTCCGGACCGCTGAGGCTGCTGCCCGGGGCCAGCAGGTACAAGGTCGGGTTGGCGTAGAACACCACGCACAGCAGCGCGATGCCGGACATCCAGGTGAAGTAGGCTTCCCATTTGAACCAGTGCAGGTTGTCCGGCATGGTCGGTGGGGCCAGTTTGTATTTTTCCAGGTGGTAGATACCGCCACCGTGGATCGCCCACAAGTCACCGGCGAGGCCGTCCTTGGGGTTGACGCGGTTGAGGTTGTTTTCCAGCCAGACGAAGTAGAACGAAGCGCCGATCCAGGCGACGCCAGTGATCATGTGAACCCAGCGCACGCTCAGGTTCAGCCATTCCATCAAATGTGCTTCCACAGTCTTTACCTCTCGCCTGTCACTCTGTCGTCGAGTGATCAGACCTTCTCTTATTGGTGGGGGGCGAGGATCAACCGCTCATCCTCTTTAAAAAAATGCTCATCGCAGTTATTGCCTGTGCCACTGCGATCAACCACCAGGAAGTCATCCCGCTTTTCGATCGTCAGCACCGGGTGGTGCCAGACGCCGCGATGGTAATTAATGCCCTGCCTGCCGTTGGTAACGAAGGCGCGGACCAAGCCCGATACAGGTTCATCGCCAAGTGGCGCGACCACGATCAGAAAGGGGTTGCCGAGCAGCGGGATGAAAGCCTGGCTGCCCAGCGGGTGTCGTTCCAGCATGCACACGGTCAGCGGCATGTCCTGCGCGTCGGCGCGGAAGATGCTGATGATCGCGTTATCTTCTGGCGTGGCGGTTTCAACCGTCGCCAGTTTATGAAAGCGCATGGTCGACCCGTTGTTGATCATGAAGTGATCGCTGCCATCGGTTTCGATAACGTCTCCGAAAGGGGCGAAGGCTTCTTTGGTCAGGGGTTCGATCATCAGTGTGCGCATGGCTGTCTTCTTAATCTTGTGTATGGATCGTTCCCACGCTCTGCGTGGGAACGCCGCCCTGGACGCTCTGCGTCCGCTCTTGTGACGCAGAGCGTCACGGTATGCATTCCCACGCAGAGCGTGGGAACGATCGGGTGTTACTTCGAGACCTTACCGAGAACCCGCAGGCGGCTCACACCACCATCCGGGAACACATTCAGACGAATGTGGGTGATCGGGCCCAGCGCCTTGATCTGCTCGGCAAAGGTGTGTTCAGCGTGCATTTCCAGTTTCTGCGCCGGCAGCAGTTCGCGCCAGAACAGCGATTGGGTTTCGATCTGGCTGTCGGTGCCGCCCTTCACGAATGCGCCCTGGATCGAGCAAGTGTCCGGGTAGTTGCCCTTGAAGTGCAGGGTGTCGACCACGATCTTCTCGATCTCGCCCGGGTGGCCCAGTGCGACGATCACCCAGTCATTGCCCGGCGTACGACGACGTGCGGTTTCCCAGCCGTCGCCCATGTTGATGCCACGGCCCGGGTTGAGGATGTTGCTCATGCGCCCGAAGTGTTCATCGGAGCAGGCCAGTGCGCGGCCACCGTTCAATGCAGCAGCCAGGTCCACCTGTTCGTTGTCGCCCACCGCCGACCAGTCGCGGAACGGAATGCCGTACACACGCAGACGGGCCACGCCACCGTCCGGGTAGATGTTGAAACGCAGGTGGCTGAAGGCCTGGTCGTTGTTGATCTCGTGGAAGTGATGGCTGTTGCCTTGCAGCTCCACCGCCGACAGCACTTCAACCCATTGGGTGTTGTCATCCGGCTCGCCGCTCGCGAGGAAGCAGGCTTCCAGGGACGCCGATGGCGGGAAGTTGCCGGTGAAGAATGAAGTGTCGATGTCCACGCCTTTGATCGAACCCGGTACGCCCAGGCGGATCACGGCGCTGTCGTAGCCTTCGAAGCGCTTGCGGCGCGACTCCCAGCCGTCCATCCACTTGCCGTTGTCATCGAAAACGCCCTCCTTCCACACGGCCGGGGTCGGCTGGAACAGGCGGTTGGCGTCGGCGAACCAGTCATCGGTGACAGAGATGATCTTGGTGCCCAGGCGGGCGTCGGCCAGGTTGACGAACTTTTCGAAAGGTACGGGTTGCGCTTTCATTCTTCTTGTCTGCCTTAAAGTAAGTGGCTTGGGATGCTCGCCAGGCCCTGGGCGTTCATGAACCGCTCGGGCCAGGTCTGCTAAAGGGTCAGTAATCGGAACAACGCGATTTTATTGATCTCGGCCAGCGCACATTTGAACTCGGCTTCCACCGAGTTGTGAATGCGCGTTTCAAACGCGGCAAGGATCTGGTGCCGGTTGCTGCCTTTTACCGCCATGATGAAGGGAAACTTGAACTTGGCCTTGTAGCCATCGTTCAGCTCGGTGAAGCGCGAAAACTCGTCGCTCGAGCATTGGTGAATACCGGCGCCAGCCTGTTCATTAGTGCTGGCTTCGGTCAACTGGCCCTGGACGGCCGCTTTGCCCGCCAGGTCCGGGTGAGCGTTGATCAGGGCCAGTTGACTGGTGTGATCGGCGCTCAACAGGATGTCGCTCATGCGCTGGTGCAGGGTTTCGATCTCGTCGATCGAAGCGTCCTGGCCCAGGTCGAAGGCCTTTTCGGCCACCCATGGCGAATGTTCGTAGATGTCGGCGAAGGCTTTGACGAATTCGTCGCGGCTCAGGGTCGACGGTTTCAGGGTTTGGAACGCGGTCATTTGGCGGCTCCCTGGAAAGGGTGTACGTCATGCCAGTGACGGGCGATGTCGACGCGGCGGGTGAACCACACCTGATCATGGCCCTTGGCGTATTCGATAAACCGCTTGAGGGCGGCCAGGCGTGCCGGGCGGCCGATCAGGCGGCAGTGCAAGCCGATGGAGAGCATTTTCGGTGCGTCCGCGCCTTCGGCATACAGCACGTCGAAGGCGTCTTTCAGGTATTCGAAAAAGTCGTCGCCCTTGTTGAAACCCTGGACCTGGGTGAAACGCATGTCATTGGTGTCCAGGGTGTAGGGGATCACCAGGTGCGGCTTGCCGGTCGGGTTGTTGGGTTCCCAGTAGGGCAGGTCGTCGTCATAGGTGTCGCAGTCATAGAGGAAGCCGCCTTCCTCCATCACCAGCCGCCGGGTGTTGGGGCCGGTGCGGCCGGTGTACCAGCCCAGTGGGCGCTCGCCGGTGAGTTCGGTGAGGATGCGGATCGCTTCGAGCATGTGCTCGCGTTCCTGGGCCTCATCCATGTATTGGTAGTCGATCCAGCGGTAGCCGTGGCTGCAGATCTCGTGGCCGGCGGCGACCATCGCGCGGATCACATCCGGGTGGCGCTGGGCGGCCATGGCCACGGCGAAGATGGTCAGCGGGATATCGAATTCCTTGAACAACTTGAGGATGCGCCACACGCCGGCACGGCTGCCGTATTCGTACAGCGACTCCATGCTCATGTTGCGCTCGCCTTGCAGCGGTTGCGCCGAGACCATCTCGGACAGGAAGGCTTCCGACTCTTTGTCGCCGTGCAGGATGTTGCGCTCACCACCTTCTTCGTAGTTGAGTACGAACGACAGGGCGATACGGGCCTTGCCCGGCCAGTGTGGGTGAGGAGGGTTACTGCCGTAACCGATCAGGTCGCGTGGGTAGTCAGCGCTCACTGCAGTCTTCCTTCTTGTTCGTGGTAGCGGTGTGTGTGGCGGCCGGGCAGCGGAAAGACTGGGTGGCGTCACAACGATGACTGATTGTATACAACTTAGTGTTCACTTTGTAAGCCTGTATTTCTGCATTTTTTCCGCAGGGTCTTTGCAGAATAGCACTGCAAGAAACCTGCCTGACTGGTCAGCTAAATTGAAAAAAACCTCATTCACTGTAGGAGCGAGCTTGCTCGCGAAAAACCTGAGAGCGCCTCGTTAACCCTGAAGCGCTGCGTTATCGTTAACGATCTTCGCGAGCAAGCTCGCTCCTACAGTATCGGTGTCAGCAACGGAACGCAGGCTTGTTGAATTTATTGTGTACAATTTTTTTGAAAAGTGTCTTAATCAGCCATCGCCGACTTTTTCAGTGACCTGAAAAGGTGCGGTCTTTCACTTTTTACTGACTTCGGGAGGCGCGCAGACGCTATGGGACGTTTGACCACACACGTATTGGACGCCGCGCATGGCTGCCCTGGCAGCGCAATCAAGGTTGAGTTGTACCGTGTCGAGGGCGCACAGCTTGAGCTGGTCGCCAGCACCCTGACCAACAGCGACGGCCGCTGCGATGCACCCCTGCTGCAAGGCAATGACTACCGCAGCGGTGTCTATCAGTTGCAGTTCAACGCCGGTGATTACTACCGCGCCCGCGGTGTGCAACTGCCCGAACCTGCATTTCTCGATGTGGTGGTGCTGCGCTTCGGCATCAGCGCCGAACAGGATCACTACCACGTGCCTTTGCTGATTTCGCCTTACAGCTACTCCACCTATCGCGGTAGCTGAGTCGTCACCGCGCTTCACACCCCCAAAGCTCTTCGTTGGTTTTTCGCCCGCTCACACTGCGGGCTTTTTTTCGCCTGCTGATTGCACCATAAAGGCGGCCCCGATCGTCAGTGCGATCGGGGCTGGATCTTCAGCGGCTCAATAGCGACGCAGCGCCGGCGCCTGTGAACAAGCCCGCGCTGATCCGGTTGAACCAGCTCTGGCCCCTGCCGCTGCGCAGGTAGCGCGCGGCGCCATGGGCGCCGAGGCCGTAGGCCAGTTTGCACAGCAGGTCGAGCACGGTCCAGGTGGCGATCATGATCAGCAACTGCGGCAAAAAGGCCTGCTGGGCACTGAGGAATTGCGGCAGGAAGGCGGCGAAAAACAGGATGTCCTTCGGGTTGCTGGCGCCCAGCACAAAGGCCCGGCCAAACAGCGCACGAAATCGCGGGGTGGCGGCCACTTGCGGTACGTCGGCGACGTGGGCCGGTTGCCGGGATTGCTGCCAGCTCTGCCAGGCGAGGTAGAACAGGTACAGCGCGCCGACGATCTTCAGGGCGCTGAACAGCTGTTCCGAGGCCAGCAACAACGCACCCAAACCCAGCGCCGAGGCGCTCAGCAGGCAGATCGAAGCAATCACCCCGCCGAGAAAGGCCGGGTACGAACGGCGCAGGCCGTAGTTCAGGCTGTTGCTGATCATCAGCAAGGACAGGGGGCCGGGGATCAGGATCACCACCAGCGCAGCGCCGCTGAACAGCAGCCAGGTTTCCAGACTCATTGCATTCCTCCATTCGTACAAAAGCCCCACCCGACGGGGTGAGGCAGGGTCAAGCGGGTTTGCCTACAGGAACGCGAACTTGGCGATGAAGATCGCGCAAAGCACCCACAGGCTGATGGAAATTTCCTTGTGTTTACCCGTGCCGGCCTTCAGCGCCACGTAGGTGATGAAACCCAGGGCGATGCCGTCGGCCACCGAGAAGGTCAGGGGCATCATGATGGCCGTGACGATCGCCGGAATGCTGTCGGTGGCGTCGTCCCAATTGATATGGGCCATGCCGCTCATCATCAGCATCGCCACATAGATCAACGCGCCGGCGGTGGCATAGGCCGGAATCATGCCAGCCAGCGGGGCAAAAAACATCGCTGCGATAAACAGCACACCCACGGTGACGGCGGTCAGCCCGGTACGGCCACCGGCGGCAACCCCGGCGGCGCTTTCCACGTAACTGGTGACTGGCGGCACGCCGACCATGGCGCCGAACACGCTGGAGGCGCTGTCGGCTTTCAGGGCGCGGGAGAGGTTTTCGATCTTGCCGTCGGCATTCACCAGGCCTGCGCGCTGGGCCACGCCCATCAGGGTGCCGGCGGTGTCGAACATGTGCACAAACAGGAAGGCGAACACCACGCTGATCATGCTGACGTTGAACACGCCCATCACGTCCATGGCCATCCAGGTCGGCGCCAGGCTTGGCGGGGTGGCCAGGATGCCGTGGTACTCCACCAGGCCCAGGCCCCAACCGGCGAGGGTCACGGCGATGATGCTGATCAGGATCGCGCCGAATACCCGGTGGTAGCTGAGGATCGCAATCAACAGGAAGCAGATGGCCGCCAGCAATGGGGCGGGTTCATGCAGGGAGCCGAGCTTGATCAGGGTGGCCGGGCTTTGCACGATGATGCCGGCGGTTTTCAGGCCGATCACCCCGAGAAACAATCCGACGCCGGCGCCCATGGCATGGCGCAGGCTCACCGGAATGCTGTTGAGCAGCCACTCGCGAATGCGTGAGAGCGTCAGGATCATGAACAACACACCGGAGATAAACACCGCACCCAGTGCCGTCTCCCAGTTGTAGCCCATGGTCCCGACCACGGTGTAGGTGAAAAACGCGTTCAGGCCCATGCCCGGCGCCAGGCCTACTGGCCAGTTGGCGTACAGGCCCATCAGCAGGCAACCCAGCGCGGCGGCGATGCAGGTGGCGACAAACGCCGCGCCGTGATCGATGCCGGCGTCGGCCATGATGTTGGGGTTGACGAAGATGATGTAGGCCATGGTGATAAAGGTCGTGAGGCCAGCGATCAGCTCGGTCTTCACTGTGGTGCCATGCAAGCGGAGTTTGAACAGGCGTTCCAGCCAACCGTTGTGGGTTGGCGAGAGGTCGAGCGTAGGGGCTTCGGATTTGCGGCTTTCCACAGCAAGTACTCCTCAAGAGTTTTATTGTTATTTCCAGCGCCGGACACATGAGTGGGCAGCAGCGCTTTGAGGTACCAGCGGGTTTTGTTGACCAATAGGTCAGGAACTCGCACGAAGCGAATTATGCTTTTGTATACAAATAAAGCAAATAATGTTTTCTATTTTGTGTGCGAAAGGGGATGAAAGGCAATTCAGGATTGGCCACTGAGTGCCTTGTTTACCGCCAGCCAGCCTTCTACCGCCGTCTCGCCTGCCTCGGCAAACGCCCGTTGCAGCAGCTTTACCTGTTCGCGCCGCAGCGATTGTTCGAAACGCCGGCCTTCCTCGGTCAACTCCAGCAGGCGCTTACGCTTGTCGGTCTCGGACGCCACGCTGTCCACCAGGTGCATTTCCTGCAGTTGGCGCAACGGCATATTCAGCGCCTGTTTGCTCACGCCGAGCAGTTCCAGCAGCTCCTTGACGCTCAAGGCCGGGTAGCGCGCGATAAAAAACACGATGCGTTGATGCACCCGGCTCAAGCCGCGGCGCTCCAGCATTTCGTCAGCCTTGGCGGTGAACGCCTGGTAGCCGAAGAAGAAGGCTTCCATGGCGGTTTGCTGGCTGGTCTGGTTTTTAAGGTCAAGCATATTGACGTATCTGCCCAAGTCGTCGTAATTTCGGTCAAGCAGTTTGACGTATTTTCCCCAGGCTTTGCTACCGGTGACCCTTATGGCCTTCTCAGAACGTGTTTCGCGTCTTAAAAGCTCCCTGATCCGTGAAATCCTCGCGGCGGCGCAAAAGCCGCAGGTGATGTCCTTCGCCGGTGGCCTGCCGGCCGAAGTGATGCTGCCCACGCTGGATTGGGAAGGCATGCCGCTGAATATCGGCCAATACGGCATGAGCGAAGGCGAGCCACAGTTGCGTGAATTGCTGGCGGCCGAGGCGCGGGTGCTGGGTATTGCCTGCGATGCGCGCCAGGTCATGGTGGTCAGCGGCTCCCAGCAAACCCTGGACCTGGCGGCCAAGCTGTACATCGACAAGGGCACCAAAATCCTCCTGGAAGGCCCGACTTACCTTGCGGCATTGCAGATTTTCCAATTGTTCGGCGCCGATTGCCTGACCGTACAGCTTGAAGCGGACGGTCCGGACCTCAGAGCCTTGCGCAGCAGCCTTGAGCAGCATCGCCCGTCCTTCGTCTACCTGATCCCGACGTTCCAGAACCCTTCGGCGGTGCGCTACAGCGATGCCAAGCGCGAGGCCGTCGCCGCGTTGCTGGACGAGTTTGGCGTAACCCTGATCGAAGACGAACCCTACCGCGAACTGACCTTCGACGGCGGCAGCGCACAACCCATCGTCAGTCGGCTGAAAAAGGCCAGCTGGATCTACACCGGCACCGTATCCAAGACCTTGTTGCCCGGCCTGCGGGTCGGCTACCTGATCGCCAGTCCGGACCTGTTCCCGCACCTGCTCAAACTCAAGCAATCAGCCGACCTGCACACCAACCGCGTTGGCCAGTGGCAGGCGATGCAATGGATCGGCACCGAGAAATACCAGCATCACCTGGTAGAGTTGCGCAGCTTTTACCGAGGCCGGCGCGACGCTTTCCAGGCTGCACTGGCGCGGCATTTCAGCGACCTGGCCGACTGGCAAATACCCCAGGGCGGATTATTCTTCTGGCTGACCTTGAAACAGCCGCTCGATACCCGCACCTTGTTGGCACCTGCGCTCGACCAGGACATCGCGTTCATGCCCGGTGAACCGTTCTTTTCCGAGCCGGACAATCATCACGGTCACCTGCGGCTCAATTTCAGCCATATCGACCCGGCGCGCTTGGACGAAGGTCTCAAGCGTCTCGCTGCGGTGGTCCGTCAAGCACAGCACGCGCAAGCGGCATAGGGGAGCCTCCATGTACAAGGTCTACGGCGATTACAAATCGGGCAACTGCTACAAAGTCAAACTCATGCTCAGCCTGTTGGGCATCGACTATGAGTGGATCGATGTCGACATCCTGAAGGGCGACACCCAGACCGCGGAGTTCCTGGCCAAGAACCCCAACGGCAAGATCCCGGTGCTGGAGCTGGAAGACGGCACCTGCCTGTGGGAGTCCAATGCGATTCTCAACTTCCTGGCCGACGGCAGCGAGTTCCTGCCCAGCGAACCGCGCCTGCGCACCCAGGTTCTGCAGTGGCAGTTTTTCGAGCAGTACAGCCACGAGCCGTACATCGCGGTGGCGCGGTTTATCCAGTTTTACCTGGGGCTGCCGGAAGATCGCCTGGAGGAATACAAGAAGCTGCACAAGGGCGGTTATAAAGCCCTGAAGGTGATGGAGCGCCAGTTGCAATTGACACCGTATCTGGTGGGCGACCAATTCTCGATTGCCGACGTGGCGCTGTATGCCTACACCCATGTGGCGGATGAAGGTGGCTTTGACCTGAGCGCCTATCCAGGCGTGCAGGCGTGGTTGAAGCGCGTGGCCAGCCATCCCAAGCATGTGCCGATGCTGGGCTGAAATGCGCTCAAAAATGTGGGAGCGGGCTTGCTCGCGAAGGCGGTGTACCAGTCAGCACATGTATTGGCTGACCCACCGCCTTCGCGAGCAAGCCCGCTCCCACATTTAGTTTTGCGGTGCGCCAGGTAATGCTTCACTGAGCAACTCAAAACAGCGCTGCGCCGCTGGGCTCAACGGCTGTCCACTGCGACTGATCAACCCGATCTCCCGATTCACCCCCGGATGATCAATGGTAATCCGCTTCAACCCCTCCAGACTGTCCGCCGCCGATTCCGGCAACACACTGATCCCCAAGCCCTGCCGCACCAACGCCAACACGGTCGACATGTAGTTGGCCTCCATCCCCGCGAGCATCGTCAGGCGTGTTTCATCGAACAACGCGTCCACCTGTTCCCGCACGCTGCTGTCGCGGCCGGTGAGGATGATCGGCTGGTCGGCCAGTTGCTCCAGGCTCAACTTTGCACAACGAGTCAGCGGATGATCCAGCGGCACGAACGCACATAACCGATCATTCAGCACCGGCACAAACGCCAGTCCATGACTCAGCCGCGCCCGCACACCAATGCCGAAATCCACCTCGCCCGAACGCACTTGCGCATGAATGCGGTGAGCAACCAGGTCATGCAAGCGCACCTCGATCCCGGCAAAACGCTCGCGAAACAGGCGCAGGGCGGGAGGCAACGCGCCGGCGCACACGGAGGGCAGGGCGGCGATGGTCACCACGCCTCGTCGTAGCGCTGCCAGGTCACGGGAGCCGGTGACGATGTTGTCCAGGTCCAGCAACAGCTTCTCCATCGGCCCGCGTGCATCCAGCCCGGCGGCGGTGATGCTGACGTGGCGCGGGCTGCGGTCGAGCAGCGCGACGCCCAGCCATTCCTCCAGTTGTTGCACCTGCACGGTCAGCGCCGAGGGCGACAAATGCAGTTCGTTGGCAGCCTTGGTAAAGCTGCCCGTGCGGGCAACGGCGAGAAACGCCTGGATATGCTGGATCGAATTTTTCATTTTTATTTTGCTCGGGCGTTTTGTTTTTTCGAATGTTGGGTGCCGAATATTCCAATTTACAAAGCCTAACGCGATTCCAATACTCCAGGGAAAACAATAACCGGCCGAAAACGCCGTTCTGGAGCTACCCCATGCTCGCTACCCTGGGTGTCATCACCATCCTGTGCCTGCTCACTGCCGTCATGAGCAAACGCCTGTCGCCACTGGTGGCCCTGATTGCCTTGCCGATCATCGCCGCGCTGCTGGGCGGTTTCGGCTTGCAAACCAGCGCCTTCATCATCACCGGCATCAAGAACGTCGCCCCCGTGGTGGGGATGTTTGTGTTCGCGATCCTGTTCTTCGGGATCATGACCGATGCCGGCATGCTGGATCCAATCATTGATCGCATCCTGCGCACGGTAGGGACGCGTCCTACAAGGATTGTCGTCGGTACCGCGACCCTGGCCCTGCTGGTGCACCTCGACGGCTCCGGCGCGGTGACCTTCCTGGTGACGGTGCCGGCGATGCTGCCGCTGTACACGCGGCTGGGAATTGATAAACGCATCCTCGCGTGTGTGGCGGCGATGGCGGCCGGGGTCAACTTCCTGCCGTGGACCGGCCCGGTACTGCGTTCCTCGGCGGCGCTGCACGTGCCGGTGGCGGACTTGTTCCAGCCGCTGATCCCGGTGCAGATCGTCGGCCTGGTCTTTGTATTCGCCTGCGCCTGGTGGCTGGGCCACCGGGAAGAAAAACGCCTGGGCCTGGGCGCTGGTTCCAGCGTGGACGCCGTGCCGCAACGGGTGCTCAGCGACGATGACATTGCCCTGCGTCGCCCGCGGCTGTTCTGGGTCAACCTGATCCTGACGGTACTGGTGATGGTGGTGATGATCGCCGGTTGGGTCGACCCGGTGGTGATGTTCATGCTCGGCACCGTGGTGGCGCTGTGCATCAACTACCCGAACGTCGACGCCCAACGCGCGCGGATCGACGCCCACGCAAAAACCGCCCTGACCATGGCCAGCATCCTGCTCGCCGCCGGTGTGTTCACCGGCATCATGCAAGGCACCGGCATGCTCAAGGCCATCGCCGAAGTGGCGGTGGCGCAGATTCCGGCGGGCCACGGCAAGTTGATCCCGGCGGTGGTGGGCTTCCTGTCGATGCCGCTGAGCATGCTGTTTGACCCGGATTCCTACTACTTCGGCGTGATGCCGGTGATCGCCGAAGTCGGCAAGGCCTTGGGCGTCGACCCGCTGCAAGTGGCCCAGGCCTCGTTGCTGGGCGTGCACACCACCGGCTTTCCGGTCAGCCCGTTGACGCCGGCGACCTTCCTGTTGGTGGGCCTGTGCAAGATCGAATTGGCCGATCACCAGCGCTTCACCATCCCCTTTCTGTTTGCCGCGTCGGTGTTGATGACTCTGACGGCTTTGCTCCTGGGAGTGATTTGAAATGAAAACCTTGCGCATCGGTTCCGGCGCCGGCTACTCCGGCGACCGTATCGAACCTGCGGTGGAATTGGCCGAACAGGGCGACCTGGATTACCTGGTCTTCGAATGCCTGGCCGAGCGCACCATCGCCCTGGCGCAACAGGCGCGGATCAGCGATCCACAAGGCGGTTACGACCCGCTGTTGAGTGAGCGCATGCGCCGCGTGCTGCCCTTTGTCGGCCAGCCCGACGGGCGCCGGCGCCTGCGGGTAATCACCAATATGGGCGCGGCCAATCCGGTGGCGGCGGCGGTTGAAGTGCGGCGGATTGCCAGTGAACTGGGGCTTAACCTCAAGGTGCTGGCGGTGGTTGGCGACGACGTGCTTGAGACCTTGCGTGCCCAGCCGGAGCAGCTGCTCGACAACGGCCAGACCCTTGGCTCGTTGGGCGAGCGGTTGATTTCCGCGAACGCCTATTTGGGCGCCGACGGCATTATCGACGCCTTGCGCGCCGAGGCCGACGTGGTGATCACCGGCCGGGTGGCAGACCCTTCGTTGTTCCTGGCGCCGCAGATGTTCGAATTCGGCTGGGCTGCGGATGATTGGCAACGGCTGGGGCGCGGCACGCTGGTGGGGCATTTACTGGAATGTGCGGGGCAGGTCAGCGGTGGCTACTTTGCCGATCCGGGCTTCAAGGACGTGGACGATCTGGCACGCCTTGGCTTTCCATTTGCCGAGATTGACCCAGACGGCGAGGCCTTGATCACCAAGGTCGCAGGTTCCGGTGGGCGGGTCAGCCGTGCCACGTGCACCGAACAATTGATCTACGAAGTGCACGACCCGGCGGCCTACCTCACACCGGACGTGTGCGCGGATTTTTCCCAGGTGGCGTTTACCGAAGAAGCCGTGGACCGGGTGCGTGCCCACGGCGCGAGCGGACGGCCACGTCCCGAAGCGTTGAAAGTCAGCGTCGGTTATCTGGACGGCTGGATCGGTGAGGGGCAGATTTCCTACGGTGGCCCGGGCGCGGTCGCTCGTGCGCAACTGGCTCGCGATGTGGTCCTGAAACGCTTGGAGTTGACCGGTGTGCGCATGCAGGACGTGCGTGCCGAATTGATCGGCGTCGACTCCCTGCACGGCCCGCGCAGCACGGTTGAACCGTGGGAAGTGCGCCTGCGCATCGCCGCCCGCTGCGCAGAACGCAGCGAGGCGGTGCGTGTCGGCAATGAAGTGGAAACCCTCTACACCAACGGCCCGTCCGGCGGCGGTGGCGCCAGCAAGAGCCTGCGCCAGGTGGTGGCGGTGGCCTCGTTGCTGCTGCCTCGTCACGCGGTCAACCCGAGGATCGAGTCATGAAACTGCACACCCTGGCCCACTCCCGAACGGGAGACAAGGGCGACACCTCGAACATCTCGATCATTGCGTATCGGGCCGAGGACTATCCGCTGCTCTGCGAGCAATTGACGGCTGAGGTGGTGGCGGCATTTTTTGCGCCGTTGCTGGAGGCGGGAGCTGCACCGGTGCGGCGTTATGAACTGCCCAATGTGCAGGCACTGAACTTCGTGTTGCCGGGGATCCTGCGAGGCGGGGTGACGCGGTCGCTGGCGCTGGACGCCCATGGCAAGTGCCTGGGCTCAGCATTGCTGGATCTTGAATTGGCAATACCAAACTAATGTGGGAGCGGGCTTG
>NZ_JACARS010000012.1:0-52317 GCF_013386485.1 Pseudomonas sp. P7758
CCACCAACCCCACCAACCAGGACAAATCCGCCCCGTTGATATGCGCCGAAATCGGCCCGACATACAGCGGCGTATTCATAAACGGAATCTGCACCACAATCCCCACCGCATAGGCCACCAGCGCCTGGGGGTTGTACCGGCCATAAATCCCGCCATCCACGCGAAAGATCGAACCGATGTCGTACTTGCCCTTATGGATCGCATAGAAGTCGATCAGGTTGATCGCCGTCCACGGCACCAGTACCACCAGCAGCACCAGCACCATGTCCACGAAGTGCCCGATAAAATCCTTCGACGCAAACACCGCCGCAATCGAGCACGCCGCCAGCACCAGCACCGAGATCACTGCACGCGCCTTGGCGGTGGGGATCCAGCGGTAGGCAAAGGTCTGTACCAGGGTGATCAATGACAGCACCGCACCGTACAGGTTAAGCGCGTTGTGGCTGATCACACTAAGCAGGAACAGCAACAGCATCAGCGGGCCAATGGAGCCGGTCGCCAGTTTGACCGCGTCCATGGTGTCCATGCCCACCGGCGTAGCCAGTACCGCAACCGCACCAAAGATGAACGACAGGCTGGAACCGAGCACGGTGCCCAGATAGGTGGTCCAGAAGGTCGACGCCACCGGCACATCCGCCGGCAGGTAGCGGGAGTAGTCAGACACATACGGCGCAAACGCGATCTGCCACAGCGCCGCCAATGACACGGTGGCCAGCCAGCCGGAAATGTTGAAGTTACCGCGTGTCAGGAAGTCGGCCGTCTGCACATGGGTGAAGATGTAGCCGAACCCCAGCACGATGCCCGCGCCCAGCACCCAGGTACCGATGCGGTTGAGGACGTGGATGAAGCGGTAGCCGATGATGCCGATGATCCCGGAGCCGATGGCGCCGATGACGATGCCTACCGGTACCGGGATCGCGTCGACGACGCCGTGCAGGGATTTGCCCGCCAGTACGATGTTGGAGGCGAAGAAGCCGATGTACATCACGCCGGCGATCACCACCACCAGCAGTGCGCCAAGGGAGCCGAACTGGGCGCGGCTCTGGATCATTTGCGGGATGCCCATCTGCGGGCCCTGGGCCGAGTGCAGCGCCATCAGCACGCCGCCGACGAGGTGGCCGACGAGGATGGCGATGATGCCCCACACCAGGTTAAGGCCGAACAGTTGCACGGCCAGCGCGCCGGTGACGATGGGCAACGGCGCGATGTTGCCGCCGAACCACAGGGTGAACAGGTCTCTTACCTTTCCGTGGCGATCTTCCGGGGGCACGTATCCAATCGTGTGTTTTTCGATAAGCGGGGCGGAGGATGTTGCAGTGGTAACCATGACGAGCTCCAAGGCAAGGTGAGTACGTTGACGTACTTCGCTGGGCGGCGCGTGTGCGTCGCTTTTGTTGTTGGAGTGATCATGTGCAATGGTCACAGGGAGGTAAATTAGTAAGTTTGTTGCTATAGACCTTAAAAATAATATCTCGCGGGGTTTTTTGCTCCGGTATGTTGCATGCACTTGAATCTGTGTGAAAAAGCCGATTTTCACGCACTTGTTTGGGGCGAAATCCCACGTTTATGGAGGTCCCGATGGCTGCCTATAACCTGCGCCAGCTCAGATATTTTGTAACCACGGCCGAGTGCGGCAGCGTGGCAGAGGCCTCGCGCAAGCTCTATATCGCGCAACCGTCGGTGTCGACGGCCATCAAGCAGTTGGAAGACAGCTTCGGTGTGCAGCTGTTTATCCGCCATCACGCCCAAGGGGTGTCACTGACGCCGAGCGGTGCGCGGTTCTATCGCAAGGCCCTGGAGCTGCTGCGGGTGGCCCATGAGTTTGAGCAGAACGCCCTGGCAGACAATGACGTGGTGGCGGGGCAGATCGATATCGGTTGCTTCGAAACCGTGGCACCGCTGTATTTGCCGCGCTTGATTGCCGGTTTCCGGGAGCGTTGGCCGGGGGTGGAAATCCGTCTGCGCGATGGCGAACAACAGGAACTGGTGCAGGCGCTGACGGCCGGCAGTATCGATGTGGCGATGCTGTTTGAGCATGACCTGGGCAGCGCCATCGAGACCACGCCGCTGATGCCGCCGCAGCAACCCTATGCGTTGCTGCCGGCGGATCACCGGTTTGCGCAGCAAGCCAAGGTGTCCTTGGCGGACTTGGTGCTGGAACCGATGATTTTGCTGGATGTGCTGCCGAGCCGGACGTACTTCGTGAGCATCTTTGAAGAGCGTGGGCTGACGCCGAATATTGTCTTCAGTTCGCCGTCGATCGAGATGGTGCGGGGGATGGTGGGGCGCGGGTTCGGGTTTTCGATCCTGGTGACCAAGCCGTTTTCGCCGTATTCCTATGACGGGCAGAAGCTGGTGTGCGTGCCGTTGGCGGAGACGGTGACGGGGTCGGGGTTGTCGGCGGTGTGGTTGCGGCGGGCGCCGTTGACCAAGCCGGTGCAGTTGTTTGTGGAGTATTGCCGGGAAGAGCTGGCGCGGTTGTTAGGTTAGACACAGAACTAAAATGTGGGAGCGGGCTTGCTCGCGAAAGCGGTGGATCAGTCAATACATCGGGTGACTGTCACACCGCATTCGCGAGCAAGCCCGCTCCCACATTTGGCCCGCGTTTCAGGCGCGAATCGAGTCGAGCATGCGCAACAACATGGCATCGCAAGCCTTCAGTTGCGCAACACTCACAAACTCATCCGGCTTATGCCCCTGGTCCATGCTCCCAGGCCCGCACACCACCGTCGGAATGCCCGCCGCATCAAACAACCCACCCTCGGTCCCGAACGCCACGGTGCCAAATTCCCGCGAGCCGCAAAACGCCGCAATCAGCTCCGCCGCCTGGCTGCGCTGGTCGGTGGCCAGCCCCGGGTACGCCGACAACTCACTGAAGCGAATCGCACTCTGCCGGCTCACCGCCTGCATCCGCGGCAACACCTGCTGCATCGCATAGGCTTGCAGCTCCTCGGCCACTTCACCCGGGTCCATCGAGGGCAGGGCGCGCACTTCAAAGTCAAAACGGCAATCGGCAGGCACGATATTCAACGCCTTGCCCCCGGAGATCACCCCGGTTTGCACGGTGCTGAACGGCGGGTCAAAGCGCTCGTCCTGATGCACCTTGAGGCGCTGGCCGATTCGCCCCAGCTCACCAATCAACTCCGCCGCATACTCGATCGCATTCACGCCCTGGGGCGCATACGCCGAATGGCAGGCCTCGCCATGCACTTCACAGCGCATGGCGAGCTTGCCTTTATGGCCCAGCACCGGCTTCAGCTCGGTGGGCTCGCCGATAATGCACAGCAGCGGTTTCACCGGCCATTGTTCCAGCACCTTGAGCAACGAACGCACCCCAAGGCAGCCGACTTCCTCGTCGTAGGACAGGGCGATGTGCACCGGCATGCGCAAGTCTGCGCTTGCCAAGGCCGGCACCAGGGCCAGTACACAGGCGATGTAGCCCTTCATGTCCGCCGTGCCCCGGCCAAACAGCTTGCCGTCGCGCTCGGTCAACTCAAACGGCGGCAACGTCCACGGCTGGCCATCCACCGGCACCACATCGGTGTGCCCCGACAGCACAATCCCGGGCACATTCGCCGGGCCGAGGGTGGCGAACAGATTGGCCTTGCTGCGCTCATCGTTGTAGATCAACTCGCAAGGCACGCCGAACCCTGCCAGGTAATCGCGCACGAACTCGATCAGCTTCAGGTTGGATTCGCGGCTGGTGGTATCAAACCCCACCAGCGCCTGCAGCAGTTCGCGGCTGGTGCTCATCGGTCGTCTCCGGCCACGCCGTAGCCAGGGGAGCGGTCCGGGGCGAGGGCGCGGTCGATGTAGTCCTGCACCTGTGGACGGTAGGCGTCCCAGAGCTTTTGCAGCTCGGCGATCGGCTGCTCGTCGGCCCAATCCACCCGCAGGTTGATGATCGGCCAGGTCAGCTCGCCCACCACCACCAGCGCGGCGGAATGCACCGGCCCGGCTTCACCCCCGGCGGCAATGGCCGCATGCATCGCGGCCAGCAGGCGGTCTGCCAGTTGGCCTTCGCCTTGCTCGAAGGCCTTGACCATCGCCTCGATCACCGCGCGGTTGGCGAGCATATTGCCGGCGGCCACGCACTGTTCGCCAGACACCGCATTGTGGGTGCCAAGGGTTTCGTTGCCGCTGAAATGCACCGTGCGCCCGAGGTGATCAATCGCCGTCAGTTGCCGGTATTGGCTGTAGCCGTTGCGGGTCAGGGCCTTGTCTACGGCATCGGCAGGGGCAAGGCCTTGCTCCAATAGATCGAGTACGTCCGGGCCGAGAGCGGGCAGGGTGATGTTCTGGGTCGAGACCGCACCCACGCCGGGCCGCAGCCATGGGCAGCGGGCGCCCACGGCGATGCTCGATGAGCTGATGGCAATGCCCATCTGGCCGGTTTCCGCGCAGCGGGCGACGATTGAAAAGGTCATGTCGTGCCTCCTTGGGTTACTCGGGAATGACTGCAATCACGTCGATTTCCATCAGCCACTGTGGCTGGCCCAGGGCCGAAACCACCAACCCGGTGGAGATCGGGAACACGCCCTTGAGCCACTTGCCGACTTCCTGGTACACCGGCTCGCGGTAGCGCGGATCGATCAGGTAGGTGGTGGTCTTGACGATGTGGCTCAGGTCGCTGCCGGCCTCTTCCAGCAGTTGCTTGACGTTTTTCATTGCCTGTTCGGCTTGCGCGCGCGGGTCGCCAAGGCCGATCAGGTTGCCGTCGAAATCGGTGCCCACCTGGCCCCGTACATACACCGTGTTGCCGGCGCGTACGGCCTGGCACAGGTCATTGTCCAGGCTCTGGTTAGGGTAGGTTTCCTTGGTGTTGAACATGCGGATGCGAGTGTGAGTAGGCATCAAAAAAACTCCAGAAAAAAGTGATCAGGCGCTGACAGGTGAGGTGTGAACAACCGGTGCCGGTTCGCGGTACTCAAGGTATTGGCGCTGGATGGCGATATGGTCGGCCACGTACTTGGCGTCATGCCACACCCCCCAGATAAACGACGAGCCCCGGCGCGACTGCCATGGCAAACCGAGGAAGTAGATGCCTGACTCGCTGGCCACGCCGCGCTGGTGCTGCGGCTTGCCGGCGGCGTCAAATGCATCGACCTTCAGCCAGCTGTAATCCACGGCAAAGCCGGTGGCCCAGATGATTGAAGTGATACCGGCCTTGGCCAGGTCCAGTTCCAGGATCGGGTGCTTGATGCACTCGGCATCGGGAAACACACGACGCGCTTCGGGCTCTGGCGGCAGGTCGAGGCCGTTACGCTCGATATAGGCATCCGCTGCATCCAGCAGGGCCAGGTAGTTCTCATCGCCGCGGGCCAGGTTTTCCACCAGGTTGGGCTGGAAGCTCGCAACGCTGCCGTTGAAGGATTGGGTCAGGCCGACCAGGGTCATGCCTTGCTGGGCCAGCTCGCGGAAGTCGATGGTCTTGCCGCCGTGGGCGCCGCTCACCGCAATGGTCACGTGCTCGCGGCCGGGTTTCATCGCGGCCTGGTCCCACTCACCCAACACGCCCAGCCACCAGCAGAAATCGCGGTTGCGATAGGCACGCGGTGGGCGGTCGTGAGCACCCACCGACAGGTACACCTGGCGCCCGGAGCGTTGCAGTTCGTCGGCGATCTGCACCCCGGAGGAACCCGCCCCCACCACCAGCACCGCGCCGGCCGGCAGTTGCGCGGGGTTGCGGTAGTCGGCGGAGTGGATCTGGTGCAGCGCGCTGTCTTGAGGGGCAATCGCCGGAATCACCGGCTTCTGGAACGGCCCGGTGGCCGCCACCACGCGATTGGCTTCGATCACGCCTTCGCTGGTGTGGATGGTGAAGCCTGGGCGACCTACATTGCGCACCACCGAGGTCACGTCGACGCCGGTGCGAATCGGTGCATTGAACTTGCGTGCATAGGCTTCGAAGTAGTCCGCCACACGCTCTTTCGGCGCAAAGCCATCGGGGGCGACGTTATCGAAGGCCAGGCCCGGAAAACGGTCATGCCAGGCCGGGCCGTTGGCGACCAGCGAGTCCCAGCGGCCGGTGCGCCAGCGCTCGGCGATACGGCTGCGCTCCAGCACCAGGTGCGGCACGCCTTGCTTGCTCAGGTGCTCGCTCATGGCGACGCCAGCCTGACCGGCTCCCACCACCAGCGTGTCTGTTTTTGTTATTGCTTGAGTCATGTGTCTGTCCTTGCGTAATGCAGTTGGATTCAGCTTGGGCATGGCTTCAAGGCTAGGGGGAGGGCGGTTTTTAATAAAATATTATTAAGCTGGGAAGTGAGCATAAATATCGGATGCAGGCTCACCCTATCGGGTGATTTCGAGGATGGAGCGGGTGTGCAACCATCCTTGCAGTTCTTTCAGCGAGTGTTTGAAGTGGAAAACGACCGGCTTTCTTCTGCGCAATGGTTCGAACAGATGGCCCGGGTGACCGACAGCATCGGGCAGCCGGGGTTCGCCGCGACCTTGTTCGAGGCTCTCGGTTATCTCCAGCCGATCCAGGCCACCACGCTGTATTTCTACCCGCGCGGCGGCATGCCCAGTGCGCTGTTCGAGCTGGACGGGCCATGGTTGCCACAAGGCAATGTGCGCCAGTACCTGTCGGGGTTTTATCTGCTCGACCCGTTTTACGGGGCCTGTGTGGAGGGCGTCAGCTCCGGGTGTTATGAGCTGGCCGAGGTCGCCCCCGATCACTTCGAGCTCAGCGAATACTTCCAGTCGTTTTACCGCCACTCCCATCTGGAGGATGAGCTGAACTACATCCTGCAGTCGAGCAACGGCTCGAGCCTGGCGGTGTCGCTGGCCTTTACGCAAAAGCTCGACACCACCACCACTCGGCAATTCAAACGCATCGCGGCGTGGGTGCTGGCGGTGCTGGGCAAGCATTTCGTTGGCCTGGATGCCCAGGGGGCGCGTTTTGAAAACCTGCTGGAGCAGCGCATTCACTCGGCGCTGAACAACTTCGGCTCGTCGATATTGACCGAGCGGGAATGCCGGATCGCCCAACTGATCCTGCGCGGGCATTCCACCCGTTCGCTGGCCGAACGCCTCGATGTCTCGGAAGACACCATCAAGTCCCACCGCAAGCACATCTACACCAAGCTCGATATCGGCGCGCAATCGGAACTGTTTGCCCTGTTTATCGATTCGCTGGCCGAAGCCCAGGGAGTGCTGAGCAAAGACCCCCTTGAAAGCTACATGAGCAAGCACCGCTGAGCGGCGTTGCTCGCCCTTGCGTCACTACTAATAAGAGAGAAATACCATGAACGTACCCGCCCAACTGAACCGCCTGACCGAGGACTACCAGAAGTCGGATGCGGCCCACCACATCCATGCATTTGTCGATCAAAAAGCGCTGAATGCCGAAGGCCCGCGGGTGATGGTGCGCGGTGAGGGCCTTTACCTGTGGGACAGCGAAGGCAAGCGTTACCTGGACGGCATGTCGGGCCTGTGGTGCACCCAGCTGGGTTACGGTCGCAGGGACTTGACCGCTGCCGCTGCCGCCCAGATGGACCAGTTGGCGTACTACAACATGTTCTTCCACACCACCCACCCGGCGGTGATCGAGCTGTCGGAGTTGCTCTTCAGCCTGTTGCCGGGCCACTACAGCCACGTGATCTACACCAACTCCGGCTCCGAGGCCAACGAAGTATTGATCCGTACCGTGCGCCGTTACTGGCAAGTGGTCGGCCAACCGCAGAAAAAAATCATGATCGGGCGCTGGAATGGTTATCACGGCTCCACGCTGGCGGCGTCTGCCCTGGGCGGCATGAAGTTCATGCACGAGATGGGCGGCCTGATTCCCGATGTGGCACACATTGACGAACCCTACTGGTACGCCCATGGCGGCGAGCTGACGCCTGCCGAGTTCGGCCGCCGCTGCGCCTTGCAGCTGGAAGAGAAAATCCTCGAGCTGGGCGCTGAAAACGTCGCCGGGTTTATCGCCGAGCCGTTCCAGGGCGCGGGCGGCATGATCTTCCCGCCGGAAAGCTACTGGCCCGAGATCCAGCGCATTTGCCGGCAATACGATGTGCTGCTGTGTGCCGATGAGGTGATTGGTGGCTTTGGCCGTACCGGCGAATGGTTCGCCCATCAACACTTCGGTTTCGAGCCCGACACCCTGTCCATCGCCAAGGGCCTGACCTCCGGTTACCTGCCGATGGGTGGCCTGGTGCTGAGCAAGCGCGTGGCCGATGCGCTGGTGGAGCGCGGCGGCGTGTTTGCCCACGGGCTGACCTATTCCGGGCACCCGGTGGCGGCGGCGGTGGCGCTGGCCAACCTCAAGGCGCTGCGGGACGAAGGCATCGTGCGCCAGGTGAAGAACGACACCGGACCGTACCTGCAAAAAATCCTCCATGAAGTGTTTGGCAATCACCCGATGATCGGCGAGATCCAGGGCACGGGCTTGCTCGCGGCCTTGCAGTTCGCTGAAGACAAGAGCACCCGCAAGCGCTTCGAGAACGAAAACGACCTGGCCTGGCAGTGCCGCACGTTTGGTTTCGAAGAGGGCGTAATCATTCGCTCGACGCTGGGCCGCATGATCATGGCGCCGGCACTGGTGGCCACGCGCACTGAGCTGGACGAGCTGGTTGAAAAGACCCGCATCGCCGTGGATCGCACCGCACGGATCGCGGGAAAACGCTGAAGTGACCAGCGCGCCACCCCAGGCGAGGGGTGGTGCGCAACCTCCATCAGGCAACGCTGAACGGCATCGATGCCATCGAATGCCGCGACGCCCTGCATCCCCATTTCCAGGAGTCACCCATGAATACAATAACAAACGTGACCGATACACCCGCTCATCAATCCTCACCCAAAGCCGCCTCGTCCCGCCGCTTCCGTCAGCCGCTGGGTCTTATCGGGCTGGTGTTGTTCGGCCTGGCGTACATGGTGCCGCTGGCGGTGTTTACCACCTACGGGCTGGTGACCCAAATGACCAAGGGCCACTTGCCGACCGCCTACATGCTGACTCTCGCCGCCATGCTGCTGACGGCCTACAGCTATGGGCGCATGGTCCAGGCGCATCCCTATTCGGGCTCGGTCTACTCCTACACCCGCAAGGCGTTTGGCGCCTACTTCGGCTTCATCGCCGGGTGGACCCTGTTGCTGGACTACATCTTCCTGCCGTTGCTCAGCTATTTGCTGATCGGCATCTACATGTCCGAGTATTTTCCCGGGGTGCCGACCGCCGTGTGGGTGCTCGGCTCGATTGCCCTGGTGACCACGCTGAACCTGGTGGGCATCGAGTCCATCACCCGGGTCAACTGGATACTCATCGTCGCTCAGTTGGTGTTCATCGTGGTGTTCGTGGCGTTGTCGGTGCACACCCTGAGCGAGCAGTCCGCACCCGTGTCGCTGCTGGCGCCATTCCACCATGAAGGCTTCAGCGCGCCGCTGATCATGGCGGGCGCCGCGGTGCTGTGCCTGTCGTTTCTTGGCTTCGATGCGGTGTCGACCATGGCCGAGGAAACCCCCAACCCACGCCGCACCATCCCGTTGGCGATCATGGTGGTGTCGCTGTTCGGCGGACTGCTGTTCCTGCTGGTTTCGTATTTCGCGCAAATGGTATTCCCGCAATGGAACAGCTTCGTCGACCCGGATGCCGCCTCGGTGGATGTGATGCGCCGGGTGGGCGGCGAACTGCTGGTGACCGCCTTTACCGCAACCTATGTCGCCGGTTGCTTCGCCTCGGCGATGGTCTCCCAGGCCAGTGTGTCGCGGGTGCTGTTCGCCATGGGGCGTGACGGCGCGCTGCCCCGCGTGCTCGGCAAGCTGGTGACGAAAAAGCGCGTGCCCGCCACGGCCATCGTGCTGGTCAGCCTGTTCTCGCTGATTGCCTTGTTCATCACGCTGGATACCGTCGCCAACATGATTAGCTTCGGTGCGCTGTTCGCGTTCTCGGCGGTAAACCTGGCGGTGATCAAGCACTACCTGGTCGACCAGAAGTTGCGCGGTACCAGGAACTACTTGCTGTACGCCGTTGTGCCGGCGCTTGGGTTCCTCAGCACGATCTGGCTATGGAGCAGCCTTTCCAGCCTGTCGTTCACCATCGGCCTGTGCTGGATGGGGCTTGGGCTCCTGTGCCTGCTGGGCATCACGCGGGGGCTGCGCGTGAAGATGCCGGAACTGCAGATCGCCGAGTGAACCCCTCGTTTATCCATCGCCATTCATTGGGAGTACAACGTGTTCGACCTTAACTACTGGCAACAGCGTGTTGCCCGCCAGACGTTCATCAACACCGCCCTGATCGGTGGCCGCTCAGTGAATGCGGCATCCGGGGCGACCTTCGATGCCATTAACCCTGCGACCCAGCAGTTGCTGTCGCGGGTTGCAGCCTGCGGTGACGCAGAAGTCGACCTGGCCGTGCGCAGCGCACGCCAGGCCTTCGAGACCGGCCCCTGGCGACGGATGCCGCCGGTGGAGCGCAAGAAAATTTTGATCAGGCTCTCCGAATTACTGATGACCCACCGCGAGGAACTGGCGCTGCTCGATTCGCTGAACATGGGCAAGCCGGTGATGGACGCCTACAACGTTGACGTGCCCGGCGCCGCCAATGTGTTTGCCTGGTACGGCGAAGCCCTCGACAAGCTCTACGATCAAGTCGCGCCCACCGCTCACAACGCGTTGGCAACCATCACGCGTGAAGCACTGGGGGTGATCGCGGCGGTGGTGCCGTGGAACTTCCCGCTCGACATGGCCGCCTGGAAACTCGCGCCGGCGTTGGCGGCCGGTAACAGCGTGGTCTTGAAACCTGCCGAGCAGTCGCCGTTTTCTGCCCTGCGCCTGGCCCAGCTTGCCCTGGAAGCCGGTGTCCCGGAAGGTGTGTTGAATGTAGTGCCCGGCCTCGGCGACAGTGCCGGCAAGGCCCTGGGGCTGCACCCCGACGTGGATTGCCTGGTGTTCACCGGCTCCACTCAGGTGGGCAAATACTTCATGCAGTACTCCGCCCAGTCCAACCTGAAACAGGTGTGGCTGGAGTGTGGCGGCAAGAGCCCGAACCTGGTGTTTGAGGACTGCCAGGACCTGGACCTTGCGGCGCAGAAGGCCGCCTTCGGCATCTTTTTCAACCAGGGCGAAGTGTGTTCGGCCAACTCCCGTCTCTACGTGCAACGCTCCATCCATGACGAATTCGTCGAGCGCCTGATCGCCAAGTCGCGCGCCTGGATGCCGGGTGATCCGCTGGACCCCGGCAGTGCGGCCGGTGCCATCGTCGACAGTCAGCAAACCGCACGCATCATGCACGCCATCAGCCAGGCCCAGGGGGAGGGCGCCAGGCTGTTGTGCGGTGGCGAACAGGTGATCATCAATGGTTCAGCAAACTTCATCCAGCCAACCATTTTTGCCGGTGTGACCCACGACATGGCCCTGTCCCGCGATGAAGTGTTCGGCCCAGTGCTTGCCGTCAGCGCTTTCGACACGGAAGAGCAGGCGATACAGCAGGCCAACGACAGCCTCTACGGCCTGGCGGCCTCGGTCTGGAGTGATGACCTCAACCGTGCGCACCGCGTGGCCCGTGCCCTGAATGCCGGGACGGTGTCGGTCAACACCATCGACGCCCTGGATGTGGCGGTGCCGTTCGGTGGTGGCAAGCAATCCGGGTTCGGGCGTGATTTGTCGCTGCACGCTTTTGACAAGTACACGCAGCTGAAAACCACCTGGTTTCAGCTGCGTTGACTCAAGCGGTTATCCGGTCGTGTATTTATGCGTGCGCGACCGGCACAACTACAGGCAAAATCAGTGCGAACCCAGAGGGCTTTGAACACCATGGTCACTATTCGCGTAATGAGCACTGCCGACTACGACGCCGTGCTCGAACTGATGCAGAAAACGCCTGGCATCTCCCTGCGCGATGCCGACTCCCGCGAGGCCACTGAGCGTTACCTGGAGCGCAATCCAGGCCTGAGTTTCGTCGCCGAGGTCGATGGGGGGCTGGTTGGGTGCGTGATGTGCGGGCACGATGGCCGGCGCGGGTATTTGCAGCACCTGCTGGTGCTGCCCGCGTATCGGCGCCAGGGTATTGCGAACGCGTTGGTTGAGCGCTGCCTCACCAGCTTGGCGCAATTGGGCATCCGCAAATGCCACCTGGATGTGTTCAAGACCAACGACAGCGCTGCCCGCTATTGGCAGGGCCAGGGCTGGCAGTTGAGGACCGATATTGATCGCTATTCGTTTACCCGGCCGGGTGACGAGAACGCCTGACGTCCATGGAGGGACAGATGCTCGAGATACGACGCGCCACGCTGGAAGATGCACAGGCAGCCTTCGACATTCGCCTGTTGGCCATACGCAGCCAATGCATCGGCGCCTATACGTCCGAGCAGATGATGTTGTGGACGCAAGGCGCAGCCAAGGACGGTTACGACACGCTGATGGACAAGCATTTTTACCTGGGCTGCGTGAACGCTGAACCTGTGGTCACCGGCATGCTGGATCTGGCGAACAACGAAATCGGTGCGCTGTTTGTGCTGCCCGGGTTTACCGGACGCGGGATTGGCAAGCAGATACTGGCGTATCTGGAAGCGTTGGCGCAGGAATTGGGGATCGAGGAAGTGATCCTGGACGCGACGTTGAACGCGGCGGATTTTTATCGACGGTGTGGGTATGTGGGCGATGAGCAGGCGATCTACCACTCGCCATCGGGGTTGCAGTTGGCCTGTATTCCTATGCGTAAACACCTGCGCCGTTTGCGCTGACACGGAAAAACTGTGGTGAGGGCGCTTGCTGTGGCGAGGGAGCTTGCTCCCGCTGGGTCGCGAAGCGGCCCCAATAAAGCCAGCGCAATCTGACTGAAAGAACTCGCTGACCTTTTTGGGGCTGCTGCGCAGCCCAGCGGGAGCAAGCTCCCTCGCCACAGGTCATGTGTCGTCTTGGGTATTGAACTCCGTACGCAAACACCTGATCACCTCGCTCACCGAAGCTCCTTGAACCACCGGCGGCGTGGGGCTCTCACCAAACTCCCGCCAGATAAAAAGCGTCAGCTCCGCACCGTCGGTAGCCTTCTGCTGCGTCCCGAAATCCTGCAACACCCGATAGCGCTCATCCTGCCAGAACAGCGCTTCAACCCATCCATACACCGGTATGAAATGAAAGTGCAGCGGGAAGCCCGGCATATGCCCGAACCGGCTGATGTAAAGCCACTTGGGCTTCAACTGAGCCTCCATGACCCGCTGGGTTTTGGCCAGCAACCCACCCAACTCCGCGAGCGCCGCATCGGGCATCTCGGCCAGTGAGTCAACCGGCGCCTTGGCACCCAGCATCAGGTAGCCCGGCAGTGCGGATGACAGGTGATGATTGAGCAGCCAGTGCTCGGTCTCATGCACAACAAAGGATGGATCGATCTTCATCGACGGGCTTCCATGCGAAGAGGCTTGGCAGGATACCAAGAGTCATCGCCCTGTATCCCGCAAATGCAGCGGATCTGTCTCTATCGCGGCATTCACCTTATAGATACGGTTCATCCATACCTATTCAATGCCGAGAAAACCATGGACCTGACCGCAATCCCCTTTGGCACCACCGACTGGTCGACCCTCGAGCCGGTGATGTATCCCGGCGAAACCGGCAGTGCGTATTGGCGCACTTGCCAGTTCGGTTCAACCCGCGTGCGCATGGTCGAATACAGCGCCGGTTACCTGGCTGATCACTGGTGTTGGCGCGGGCATATCCTGCTGTGCCTGGAAGGTGAGTTGCATACCGAGCTGGAGGATGGCCGGCAGTTCACGCTGACTGCCGGGATGAGTTATCAGGTGGGTAATGACATGGAGGGGCATCGTTCCTCCACTGCCATTGGCGCAAAGTTATTTGTGGTCGATTGACGTTCCATCGCCCTTCAACCCTTGCGATAAACCCCCGCCAACTCCCGCGCCAGCCCAATGAAATTCTGCAACGGCGTCGACGGATTGAACGCGCGCCGCACCAGGGTGATCGGTGCCAGCAACCTTGGCCGTGCATCGCTGATCCGGCAGTACACCACGCTTTCGCGATGCACGTCGCGCATCGACGCCGGCACCACCGAGATGCCTTCGCCTGCGGCCACCAGGCTGACGTTGGTCAGCATGCGCTCCACTTCAAAGGCAATCTTCGGCTCGAAGCCGGCGTTCTGGCAGGCCTTGATCAGGTTGGCGTACATCCCCGGCGCGCCGGGGCGGCGGACCAGGATGAAGCGTTCGTCCTTGAGGTCGGCCATGGTGATTTTTGGCTCGGCACCCTTGAGCAGCGCATGCCCGACGGGCAGGGTCAGCAGCATTTCTTCGTTGAGCAATCGGTGGAACGTGAGGCTCTGGTGGTCGCCCACCGGTGCGCGGAGGATGCCGATGTCGATGCGTTTTTCGATGGTGTCTTCGGTGACTTCCCGGGCGCTGCCTTCGTTGATCGAGAGCTCCACGCCCGGGTATTGCTCGCGGTAGGCGCGGATGATTCGCGGGATCAGCGGGTGGGCGGCGGCGGAACTGGTGAAGGCAATGACCAACGTGCCTTCGATACCCTGGGCAGCGCGAGCCGCCTTGAGGGAACCTTGCTCGACGCGGGCGAGGATCACTCGCGCTTCATCGAGAAACACCAGCCCGCCGGCAGTCAGGTCGACGCCCTTGGGGTGGCGCTTGAACAGGTCGAATCCCAGCTCTTGTTCGAGGGCACGTATCTGTTGGCTGAGGGGCGGCTGCTGCATGTTCAGGCGAGCGGCGGCGCGGGTGAAATGTCGCTCTTCGGCCACCATGATGAAATAACGTAAATGGCGAAGTTCCATGGTGGTATATCCCGTGACAAGACTTTATTATTTGTGGCCTGAGTGCGCCTTGGCGACCAATATGCCGAAAGTGGCCTGATCCGACAATAACAATAAATAAAAAGACCATGGAGCATTGATGCCAACCCGACTTGCCAATAATGCTACCTTGCCTATTTTGATTGCCATTGCTCTTGGCATGGTTGTAGGGCTGTTTTATCCGGGCGTGGCAATCGAGATGAAGCTGCTCAGTGACGCCTTTATAAAAGTGGTCGGGTTACTGATGCCATTTCTGTTGTTTGTGCTGGTGTCGACCGGTGTCGCAGGTATCAAGCGCGAGCCCCACCATCGGCATGTAGTGGGGCGGATCGTGGTGTATTTCCAGCTGATGTCCCTTGCTGCATTGGTGTTGGGAATGTCGACGGGGTGGTTGTTCAGCCTGGATCATACGGCAGTGGCCAACCTGGATTTTGATCATCTGACACCGCCTGCCGCGCCCGAAACGCTGCTGCACGAGCTGTCGATGACCTCGATTTCGTCCAGTCTTTACAAGGTTTTCACCCAAAGCCTGGTGCTCCAGGTGATGCTGGTGGCGGTGCTGTGCGGCCTGCTGCTGGGGCGTGGCGGCCAGGTCGCAAACCGCTGCCTCGGTTGGCTGGAAGCGGCGGTCGCCGGGTTGTTCTGGTTGCTGCGGTTTATCCTGAAGTTCGCACCGCTGGCGGCGTTTGGGGCGATGGCATTTGTGGTGGGAAAGTACGGTTTAAGTTCGGTGCTGCCGCTCTTGAAGTTCATTGTTGTTATTTACCTGGTTTGCGCGGTGTTCGTCATTCTAGTGTTCGCCACGATTACCCGCCTGCTCGGCGTTAAATTGAGTAGGCTAATTGCTTACTTGAAAGAAGAGTTGTTGTTGGTGACGTTCACCGGCTCTTCAGTAGCCGCACTTCCAGGTTGCGTCAGCAAACTTGAGGCGCTGGGCTGTGATCGCCAATTAGTGCGCCTGGTGTTGACCACCGGGTATACGTTCAACTTGGCCGGTACCAATCTTTACCTGACCACTGCCATTATGTTCCTGGCGCACCTCGCCGGGGTGGAGATTGCCGTGCCCGAGTTGCTGGCGGTGCTGGTGATCTGCCTGTTTACCTCGCTGGGGTCTACCAGTGTCGCGGGCTCGGCGCTGTTTACCCTGATTGCTACCTTGAACATCCTGCAACTGGTGCCACTGGAAGGGGTGGGTTTGTTGTTGGGAGTGGAACGGCTGATGAAGTGTCGGTCGTTGACCAATGTGCTGGGCAATTGCGTGGCGTGCCTGGCGATATGCGGGTGGCAGAAGTCGATTGACCATGAGGTGTTGAAGCGGGAACTGAGTCACTGAGGCGAACATGCTTTCCAGACCCAAACGCGGTCAAATGTGGGAGCGGGCTTGCTCGCGAATGCGGTGGGTCAGCCAATAAATCTGCTAACTGATACACCGCCTTCGCGAGCAAGCCCGCTCCCACATTCAGATCGCATTTCAGCCCTTGGCGTTGAGCAACTTGTCGAAGGCCTTGTCCAGGTTGCCTTCAGCACCTTTCAGCTTCTCACGACGCTCCTTCAACCAACTCTGGTCCGCGTCGAGATTCTTGCGCGCTTCCACCAGCATCCGCTTGACCTCTTCCGGCTGCGGCCCACCCGTACCCTTGCGAGTCTTGACCATCGTGGTCGGCGACAGTGCAGCCCGGAAACCGGCCTCATCCAGCGGCAACGTATTCGGCGTCCATTTGTATTTGTCCGCGGCCTGGGTGTACAGCTTCTGCGCGTCCGCATACGCGAAGGTCTTCGGCGTGGTGCCATTGCTGCGCGCCTCGGTGACGATCAACGAGGCGAAGCTGTGGCCAATGCGGAACGGCACCTTGAACTGACGCTCCAGGGTGTCGGCCAACTCCATGGACGTGGTCCATTCCGACTCCAGCTCATCCAGCGCTCGCTGCGGGTTGATCTGCAGCGCATCCAGCACGGCATCCATGCTTTTGAACATGTCATCGGTGGACTGGAACAGCCCCAATGAATCGAACGCAAACTTGTAGTCGGTCATGCCGGTGGTGACGTTATGCGCGCGCAAGGTCACGGTTTGCGCCAGGCCCACCACGTCCGAGGCCGATTCCCGAGTGCGCATCAACAACCCCGGGTTGCGTTTTTGCGGCATCGCACTGCTGGTGTAGGTGGACTCTTCGTCCAGCAGCAACCAGGGGCGGATCTGATGGTACTGGGTATGGATATCGCCAATCATCGCGCCGATGCGGATCGCCGAAGACGCCGCGAGGTTCGCCGCCTCGATCGGGATGTCGTAGGTCGACACCTGGCTCGAATCCAGGGAGTTTTCCCGCACGCCGTCGAACCCCAGCAACTCGGCCAGGCGTTCGCGGTTCAGCGGGTAAGCGGAGTTCGCCAGTACCGCGGTGCCCATCGGGCTCAGGTTGAGGCGGGTGTAGAGTTCACGGATGCGTTGGCCGTCGCGATCAAATGCGGCTTCGAACGCCAGCAGGTAGTGCGCATAGCTGATGGGCATGGCCTGCACGCCGTTGGTGTAGGCGGGCACCAGGGTGTCGATGTTCTTGTCGGCGATGTTCAGGATACGTTGGCGGGTGGCGTTCAGTGCCTCGCTGTAGGCCAGCACCTGGGAGCGCAGTTTGGCCAGGCGGTAGGTGGCGAGCATGTCCTGGCGGCTGCGGCCGGAGTGGATCAGCGACGCTTCCGGACCGATCTTGTCGGTCATGATTTTTTCCAGTTGCAGCACATCTTCCGGGCGCTTGCCATCGGGCTGGTCGGCCTGGTCGATGGCAAAGCGCACGCCGCCGGCGATCTTGTGGCCCATGTCCGGCTTGACGATGCCTTCTTCGGTGAGCATCACGATCGAGGCTTTGTTGATGCGGTTCAACCAGGCGAACTGGGTTTGGGTCGGGTCGCCCTTGACCTTGTGGGCGCTTTGCGAGGAGCCCGGCGTGGCGCCGACTTTGGCCGCCTGGGCGGCGCATTCTTCGGTGGTTTTGCAGGGCAACGCGCCGGTGTCGGCGGCGTAGGCGCCGTAACTGCTGAACAGGGCAAAGGCGACGGCCAGGTGGATCAGGCTTTTTCTGCTATTCATGTGCAACGCTCCGGGAAAAATCACAGCAAGGGCAGGGTGTAGCTGACGATAAAGCGGTTCTGGTCGATATCGCTGCCGCTGCCATTGCTGCGATACGTGCCATTGCGCCATTTCACTTCAAGGTTCTTCAGGGCACCGCTCTGGAACACGTAGCCGATATCGGTGTTGCGCTCCCACTCGGTACCTTCCAGGGTTCGGGTACGCACGAAGTTGTCACCCTTGAGGTAGCGGGTCATGAAGGTCAGGCCGGGGATGCCGAGGGCGGCGAAGTCATAGTCGTAGCGGGCCTGCCAGGACTTTTCCTCGGGGTTGGCGAAGTCCGGCGAGATCATCACGTAGTTGACGAGGTAGGAGTCGGTACCGTCCAGGTGGGGGAAGCCGGTGGTGCCTTTCATGCGCTGGTAGGCGGCGCCGAACGAGTGGCCGTGGAGGCTGTAGGTGAACTTGGCACCGAAGGCCTGGTTGTCGATGTTGCTGTTGCCTTCCTTGCTGGAGTCGGCGTAACGCAGGTCGGTCTTGAACGACTGCGCGTCACCCAGTGGCAGGGTATGGACCAGGTTGAAGATGTGTTGCTTGTAGTTGTTCTCGAGGTTGGCGTAGTGGTAGCCGGTGACCAGGGTTTTGGTCCAGGCGTAGCTGGCACTGGCGAAGTCGAATTTATCGCTGGGCACGGCGCCCTTGATGCCTTTGCCGTCGACTTCGATGTCTGCATGGCCGCTGTCGTTACGCAGGGTGTTGCTGGTCAGGCGCCCGGCATCGAAGGTCAGGCCGGCGATGTCCTGGCTGGTCAATTGAGTGCCGCGAAAGGTCTGGGGCAGCAGCCGGCCATCGTTGGGCAGTACGGTCGGCAGCTTGGGGATCAGCGTGCCGAATTTGAGCACGCTTTTGGAGATCCGCGCCTTGGCGGTGGCGCCCATTCGACTGTAGCTGTCCGGTGCGCCATCCTCGCCCACGGGAAGCAGGCCGGTGTTTTGGCGGTCGGGGCTTGAGTCCAGTTTCAAACCCTGCAGGCCGATGGCATCGAGGCCAAAGCCCACCAGGCCTTCGGTGTAACCCGACTGGTAATTGAGGATCAGCCCTTGGGCCCACTCATCGCGTTTGGACTGGCTCGCGTTGGGCTGGCGGTAATCGCTGTTGAAGTAGAAGTTGCGAAATTCGAGGTCGGCCTTGCTGTCTTTGAAAAAGTCAGCTTCGGCAAAGGTTGGGAAGGCGAGGGTCAAACCGAGGGTGGCCGAAGTCAAGCCCAGGGTAATGGGGGATTTGTTCATTGTTATTCCCGTTGTCTGCTGCTTATTTTTAGAATTATCTGGCCGGACGGCGACAGGGAGACGCGTCCGGCTTGCGCAGGCTAACGAGTTGTATTGCAGATTGAAAATATATAGAAAGTGTTGATGCGAGACGAAAAAAGTATGAAGCGGACGCCCGATTTTTCAGGCACTGAAGGGCCAATGTGGGAGCGGGCTTGCTCGCGAAAGCGGTGGATCAGTCAATACATCCGGTGACTGTCACACCGCATTCGCGAGCAAGCCCGCTCCCACACAAGCCCGCTCCCACATTTTGATCTGCGCTTTAGTGCATCTTGCTGTGATCCATGGTTTCCGTCGCATTCAACGCACGGGCTTGGGCCTTCACTTCGATCGACTGCTTTTCACCCTTGGCATTTTCCACGGTGACGGTCAGCGGCACCTGGTCGCCTTCCTTGATCTGGGCGGTGAGGTCGATCAGCATCACGTGATAGCCATCTGGGTCGAGCTTGACGGCCTTGCCGGCGGGCAATGGCACCGAGTCCACCGGGCCCATGCGCATCACGTCGTCCTTCATGGTCATCTCATGGATCTGCACGGTCTTGGCGACCGGCGAAGCCACGCTGAGCAGTTTGCTGTCGCTGTCGGCGGTGACGGTCATGAACGCACCGCTGGACGGCTGGCCCGGTACCGAGGCGCGTACCCAGGCGTCGGTGACCACTGCCTGTGCACTGGCGTGGGCGGCGAGGCCCAGCAGGGAGAGACCGAGGGCGAAGCGCTTTAGGTGTTGAACGGCAGTCATTAGCAGACCTCCATGACGGTGAGCAGGTCTTCTGCGCACTCTTTGGCGTTAAGCGAGGCAGACAAGCCCAGGCGCAGGGTGCCCCGGGTGTCGAACACAAAGCTGGTGGCGGTGTGGGAGAGGGTGTAGCTGTCGCCGGCGGGGATCTTTTCATAAAAGATCCCGAATTCCTTGGCGGCCACGGCGATTTCTTCCGGGGTGCCATACAGCGCCTGGAAGCTGGGGTCGAAGGCCTTGACGTAGGCGTCGAGTATCTTGGGCGTGTCGCGTTCCGGATCCAGGGTGATAAACACCACCTGCATGATCTTGCCGTCGCGGCCCATCAGTTTTTTCGCCTGGGCCATGCGCGCCAGGGTGGTCGGGCACACGGCCGGGCACTGGGTGAAGCCGAAGAACACCACCGGCATCAAGCCGCGGAAGGAACTCAAGGTGACGGTCTCGCCGTCAGTGTTCTTGAGCTTGAAGGTGCGGCCCATGATCTTGTCGCTCAGATCCTTGCCGTACTTGAAGTTCAGTTTCGGGCTGTTGTCACAGCCGGCCAGCAGGCCCAGGCCCAGCAATCCCATGCCGGAGAGGACTTTGCGGCGGGTGAATAACGTACTCATCAACTGTGCATCCTGTGAAGCGCCTGGGTACCACGAAGCGTTAAATCAGGCGAGGAGAGCGTGGCATTCTAACAACCCGGGCCTCTGGGCGTAATCTGCGACGTTCTGTCACAGGCCCTGCCGAGCAAGACCAAATGTGGGAGCTGTCGAGCTTGAGCGAGGCTGCGAAGGGATCGGCTCGGTATTCCTGCAAGACCGTGGCGCCTGCATCGCAGGCTCGCTAAAGCTCGACAGCTCCTACAGGGGGAATGGTAAAGTCGCCGCCATGAAACTCTCCCGCCCGGACCGTTCACTCATTGCCTGGACCCTGTATTTTTGCGTCCTGTTCAATGTGTTCGTCTGCGGTTTGGGCCATGGGCAGATGATGGGGCTTGAGCTCAATGGCCTGGGCAGTCAGTTCTGCTCAAGCCTGGGCACCAAGGCGCCGGCCTCGGATGCCGGCCTGGGCAATCCGACGGCCAGCAGTTGGTCGAACTTCTTCGCCTGCCCGGTGTGCTCCGCCGTGACGCTGGGCATCGTCTTCCTGTTTTGCCTGGCCTGGCTGTTGGGCCTGGGGCAAAAGCCGCGCCCGGCCCATGAGCGGCGCAACAAGGCCCCTCCACGGTATTCCTGGCCCTCGGCCAACCCTCGCGCTTCCCCTGCATTCTGACGTGTGCCCCGGGCTTCCTGATACCAGGAGGCGTTCTATCGTCACGAGTGTGAGTGCGTTCCATGAGCTCTATCCTGCCTTCCGGCGCTGCCCGCCTGGTCAGCAAGGCGTCGCGCCGTCCGTCCCGCGGCGACGTGTTGCTACCGTCTGTCGAATACCCGAGTAACGCCCGCTGTTTCGTCCACCTGGATGCACGGTTACTGCCGTACTGGCACACCTTGTTCGACATCTGCCCCGGTTTGCTCAAGCTCGACCCGCCGGAGGGCTTGAACCTGTTTCGCAGCTTCATGACCTGGGCTTACCGCAACCGTCCCTCCCTGGACTGGACCTACCATGTAAACGTGTGCCGTTGGCTGCTCGGTTCGGTGTATCGCACGCAGATCGATGAAGAGCCCATCGAAGCGTTCATGACGGCGGCGGCAGCCCGTTGGGTCAGCGATGACACCAGCCAGGCCCGGGGCGTGGTTGTGGCCTGGCAAGGCGCGCCGCTTCAGGTGGTGGACTGGAAGCCGGGCAGTGGCGTGGCGCTGCAAAGGCTGCCGCCGCTGCCCTGGGATTTCGCCTGGTGCACGTTGGACAGCCAGGGGCAGTTCAGCGGGTGGTTGCCGGTGCCTTGAGGTTCTGCTCAATCCATTGGGCAACGCTGGTCACGGCGATCTGTTGTTGCCCATTGAAGGTAATGGCAGGGTCCCAGGCCACGCCGTTGCCTTGGGCGAAGGCCACCCGGTATTTCATCAGGTTGTCCTCGGGTGCAGCGGCCAGTTCCGCTTCCAGGTAGCGCACCGACCAGCGTTCGCGTTTGAGGGTGAGCCCCAGTTGCGCATCCACGGTATCGGCCAGCTCGCCGTAGGTCAGGGTGTCTCCGGCGGTGTACACCACCTGATTGGTGATCGGCGGCGTGCTGAACAGGATGCGTGCCGTCAGCAGGCCGATGTCCTCAGGCGTGGTGACGGTGACAGCGGTGTCCCAATCTCCCAATGCATGCACGGTATTCTGCGCCAGGTCGACGACGCCGAAGGACGGTTCAAACAGGAAGCTGGTGAACATCCCGGTGGAGACAATCACCCATTGCGTGCCTTGCTGGGAGCGCAGCAAGTCGCGCACGTCAAGCTGTTCATCCCAGAGGTCCTGGGCCGAACCGCGGCCGATCACGTCGTAGTCCACACCGAACTGCCACGGTACATAACGTTTCACGCCGCCTGCGATGACCGCGCGGGTCAGCTTGCGCTGAGTGGCGGGGCCTGCGGCAAAGCCGATGCAACTGATCACGGTGTGATAGTCGGCGAACACCGTTGCCAGCTCGGCCTCGGAGCCATTGGCCAGGTCACCCGCCAGCAGCTCAATGCCCAAGGCGCGCAGTTCGATGATTTCCTGCTGTTTGGCCGGGTCGGGGGAGTTCAGTGTGGCGGGGCGCAGCAACACCGTCACAGACACATTTTGCGGTGCAGCCAGGCGGGACAGTTGGCGCAGTACCGCCAGGCCCAGTTCGCCGGCGCCCAGTACAAGGATCGAAGCAGTCATAGGGGTCTCGGTTCAGGTGAAAGTCATGCCATGCTTGCAGAATTGCCGACCGCGCATAAGAAGGCACACCAGTGATACCGGGAGTAGAAGGTGGATAACGACGAGATCATCAGGCGCTCACAAGCCGCCTGTGAAGCCCTTAGCGCCGATGAAGACGGGCTCAAACGGCAGGTGCTGACCCATGCGGGAAACCGCTGGTCGTTGGGCATCGTGCACCTGTTGGGCGTGAACGGCCGGCTGCGCCACGCCGAGATCGGCCGACGCATGGAGGGCGTCACCCAGCGCATGCTCACGCGGACCTTGCGCCAGCTGGAGCGCGATGGCCTGGTGCTGCGCCATGACTTCCAGGAGGTGCCGCCCAAGGTCGAATACCAGCTATCGGAGTTGGGCAAACAGCTGCTGGTGCACATGATTCCGTTGTGGACGTGGGTGGTGGAAAATGCCGACGGATTCAGGCGATCCCGGGAGCAGTTCGACGCTGATCAGGCGCTGTGATCAAGACGTGGGCCGGCAGTCTGCACGTTTGCTCGCAGGCCCATCCTCGGGAAACAGGTGCGCATGCAGGTAGTCGATAAACACCCGCAGCTTGGGCGTTGGATGGCGGCCCGAAGGCCACATGATCCGGAAGTTCTCTGCTTCCGAACACGCCTCCAGCACCGGCACCAATTGTCCGCTGTCGAGCCATTCACGAATGGCGAAATCCGCCAGGTAGGCGATGCCGATACCTTGCACGGCAAAGCAGATGCGCGCTTCCAGGTTGTTGCAGACCATCGCGGCGGGCAGTGGGAAATCAGCTTCCACCCCGTCCTGGCGCAGGGGCCAGCGCTGCATTTTGCCGGTGTTGGGGTAGCGGAACTTGATGCATGCATGCTGAGCCAGGTCTTCCGGCCGTTGCGGCGTGCCGCGCTCGGCGAGGTAAGCCGGTGATGCTACCAGCAGCATCCGGTAGCCGCCGATCAGGCGCGATGTGAGGCGCGAGTCGGGCGCTTCACCGCTGCGCAGCACGGCGTCGTAACCTTCTTCCACCACGTCCACGCGGCGGTCGGTAAAGCTCAGGTCCAGCTGCACCTCGGGGTAGGCTTTCTTGAATTGCGCGAGCACCTGCAAGAACGGATGGCCCACCAGCGGCAGGCTGACCTTGAGCCGGCCACGAGGCGCCGACACGGTTTGCGAAAGCTCGGCTTCGGCTTCGTCGATCTCCATCAGGATGCGCCGGCTGCGCTCCAGAAACAGCTCGCCCTCGGCAGTCAGCGTGACGCTGCGGGTGCTGCGGTTGAACAGGCGCACACCCAGGCGTTCCTCCAGGCGTACCACGCTCTTGCCGACTGCCGAGGCCGTTACGCCCAGCACGCGCCCGGCGGCGACAAAGCTGCGGGTTTCGGCGACCTGCACAAAAACATTCAGGGTGTTGAGGCTGTCCATCGAGGCTCCGGTTTGGCTGAGGCGAGGCCTGGCTACCTTATCCCGATTGCGGAACAAAAGCTCCGTAGACAGTGGAGCCGGCGCCCCCTTAATCCCGTGAGGACAGGCCCATATCCTTGTGGCATTGCCCATTCACGAGGAATACCAAGATGACCGACACCATGAAACGCTGGGAAACACCTGCATTGGGACTGCACACACTGCGCCTTGCCGACGTGCCACGCCCCATCGCGAAGGCCGGGGAGGTATTGGTGCGCGTCGAGGCCGTCTCGCTCAATTACCGCGACGGTGAAGTGGTCGAAAACAGCATGGGTGCCGACCTCACATTCCCATTCACGCCGGCCTCCGACATGGCGGGCACGGTGGTCGCCGTGGGCGAGGGCGTTACGCGTTTCAAGGTGGGCGACAAGCTGCTGTCGACGTTTTTTGCCGGATGGGTCGATGGCGCTCCGCTGTCCTGGAGTGAAGCGCCGCCTCAGGGTGGCCCGCTCCCCGGCATGCTCGCCGAGTACGTGGCAACACCTGCTGAATGGTGCGTGCATGCGCCCCTCAGCCTCACCGCAGGGCAGGCCAGCACCTTGCCAGTGGCCGCCTTGACGGCGTGGATGGCGCTGTTCGAACTGGGCCACCTGCACGCCGGCCATACCGTGGTGGTGCAGGGCACCGGTGGCGTCTCGTTGTTTGCGGTGCAACTGGCTGCGGCCAATGGTGCCCGCGTTATCATCACCAGTAGCAGCGATGAAAAGATCGCGCGTGCCATAGAGCTGGGTGCCACCCATGGCATCAACCGCAGCCGGGTACCGGAATGGCACACGGCGGTGCAAGCGCTGACCGATGGGCGTGGCGCCGAACATATCCTGGAAATGGCCGGCGGTGACAACCTCACGCGTTCCCTGCACGCGGTAGCCAACGGTGGGCGCATCTCGGTGATCGGCCTGCTGGAGAGTGACCAATTGAATGCTCCGGTCATGGCCTTGCTGGGCAAGCGGGCCTCCATCATCGGCATCTCCGTGGGGCCGCGCCGCGCATTGGAAGATCTGATTGCCATGATCGACCGCCACGGCATCGAGCCGGTAATCGATCACACCTACGGCTTCGAGCAAGTGCCCGAAGCCTTCGCTCATCTCGGGCGCGGTGCCTTTGGCAAGATCGTGATCGAGGTCGGCCGGTGATCTACATCATTCTGGGTCTTTTCGGCCTGTACACCCTGGAGTTTGGTGTGGTCGGTATTTTACCGATGATCGTCGAACGTTTCGGCATCAGCGTGTCTCAGGCCGGGTTATTGATGGGCTTGTTTGCGCTGATCGTGGCGGTGCTGGGGCCTTTCCTGGTGCTGATGGCGTCGCGCCTGGCGCGCAAGAAAATCCTGGTGGGCGCGCTCTTTGGTTTTTCCGTGTGCAGCGTGCTGTCGGCGTTTGCGCCGAACTTCGAAACCTTGATGGCGTTGCGGGTAATTCCGGCGATGCTGCACCCGGTGTTTTTTGCCGCTGCGTTTTCCACCGCGGTGTCCTTGTACCCCAAGGACCGCGCGGCGCATGCCACGGCCCTGGCCGTGGTGGGCACCACCTTGGGCCTGGTGCTTGGGGTGCCGCTGACCACATGGGTGGGCGCGAGTATTTCCTATGAGGCATCGTTCTTCTTCTGCGCTTTGGCAACGGGGTTGGCAGGTGTCGGACTGCTGTTGAAACTGCCCCATCATGAACGCCCGATGCCGCTGAGTTTCGGCAAGCAACTGGCGGTGCTGCGCAGCCTGTCGGTGTGGCTGGCGATCATCGCGACGGTGCTGGTGTTCACCACGATGTTTTCGGTCTACAGCTATGCCGCCGAGTACCTCAGGACCCAGACCGGCATGGATGGCCAGGCCATCAGCATCATGCTGGTGATCTTCGGCGTGGGCGGTGTCACGGGCAACCTGTTGGTGGGCCGGTTATTGGGCAAAAGCATGGTGGCGACGGTGGTGCTGTACCCCATTGTGCTGGCGGCGGCGTACGTGGTCTTGTACGCGTTCGGCAGCCCGTCGTGGTGGTCGATGAGCTTGATTGTGCTGCTGTGGGGCGCTGCGCATACCTGCGGGCTGGTGGTCACGCAAGTCTGGCTGACCTCGTCGGCGCCCGAGGCGCATGAGTTCGCAACCAGCCTGTATGTGTCCTCGGCGAATGCCGGCGTGGTGATCGGGGCGTCCGTGGGCGGGCTGTTTATCAATGCATTCGGCACCACCGGAGTGATCGGCTGCGGCTTGATATTTGCCGCACTGTCATTGCTTGTGATTGGGTGGAAGGCCTTGGCGTTCGGAGGCGCCAAGGCATTGCCCGCAGACCTGTGCGCTGCGCATTAGGCCTGCGGGGCCATGGTCAACGCAGGGTGTAGCCGCCGTCGACCACCCAGTCCTGGCCAAACACACTGCGTGCGCCCTGGCTCAACTGGAACAGGATCACATCGGCAATAGCGCCCGGCTCCAGGAATTGCCCATTGAGCAGGCGCTGATTGACTGTGGTGGCAACGCCGCCCAACGCTTCGTCACTGAGCCCCAAGGTGCTCCAGATCGGCGTGGCGGTGGGGCCGGGCGATACCATGTTCAGACGAATGCCATGGGGCGCCAGCTCCACCGCCAGGGTGCGCATTTGCGCCCGCAAGGCGGCCTTCGAAGCAATATACGCGGCGAGCCCAGGGAAGGTCGCCAGCTCCAGGAATGTACCGATAAATACCACCGACGCCTGGGCGGCCATTTGCTCGCGTAGGCTGCCGAGGGTGTTGAGAGCCGCGGCTCCATTGACGGCCCATTGCCGGTCAAAGGCGGCCAGGTCCAGGCCATCGGCCAGTTGTGCGATCCCGGCATTGGGCACGAGGTAATCCACCGGTCCGATGGACGCCGTCAACTGCGCCAGGCGTGCCTGGTCGGCAGCCTGGGTGACATCCCCCGCCAGCCAGTAGAGCTGCTCGCCAAAACGCTCCGCCAATGCGCCCAATTCGCCAATCTGTCGCGACATGGCGACCACTTGCGCACCTTGTTCAAGCAGCTTGCAGGTGACAGCCAGGCCGATACCTGAACTGGCACCGGTCACTACGGCAAGGCGGTGGTTGAAGTCATTGTTCATGGGGTTCTCTTTATAGATTGCCAAAGGGGCGCGCAGCACTGATCAGGATTCATGCCATATGAAAAGTTCCGATAAATCAGTTGGATATATTTTTTGTAGTCGATATGACACGAGTGTTATGTAGTCCTTATGACGTGCTGTAGTCGTTATGACCAAGGCCCGTTTTCGAGCTGATCGAAGGCTTGGCTTTTTTGCGATAGTTGTTGGCGTTATCGCGATGACGGCGCTGGCACTTTCCTTGGTTAATGGCGGCTGTTTTCTCTACGTCAGGCTCATTACGTCATGTCGCTTATTCCGCGCAAAAAAGTCATTCGCCAGGTGATCGCCACCCGTCAACGCTTGCAAGCCATCAGCGTGCTGGGCGCTACCGGTTCGGTGGGCGTCAACGTATTGGACGTTATCGCGCGTCACCCCGAGCGCTATAAAGTCTTCGCCCTCAGCGGGTTCACCCAACTGGAGCTGTTGAAAAAACAATGCTTGTTGCACCGTCCGGACTACGCCGTGGTGCCCACGCCGCAAGCCGTGGCGACGCTGCAGAAGCAACTGTTGGAGGAGGGCTCTCAGACTCAGGTAGTGGGCGGCGAAAGCGGTCTGAAATTCGTCGCCGGTCACCGGGATGTGGACACGGTGGTGGCCGCTATCGTCGGTGCGGCGGGCTTGAATGCAACGATGGCCGCCGTCGAGGCCGGCAAGAAAATCCTCCTGGCCAACAAAGAGGCACTGGTGATGTCCGGTGCGTTGTTCATGCAGGCGGTGCGCAGCAGTGGGGCGGTGCTGTTACCGCTGGACAGCGAGCACAACGCAATCTTTCAGTGCCTGCCGTCCCATGCTCAACACGGCCTGGCCCACGCGGGCGTGCGGCGCATTCTGTTGACTGGCTCCGGCGGGCCGTTTCGCCAAACGCCGATGGCGCAACTGCACAACGTAACGCCGGACCAAGCCTGCGCTCACCCGAAATGGTCCATGGGCCGCAAGATTTCGGTGGACTCGGCAACCCTGATGAACAAGGGACTCGAACTGATCGAGGCCTGTTGGTTATTCGGCGCCAGGCCGTCCCAGGTCGAGGTAGTGATCCATCCGCAAAGCGTCGTCCATTCGCTGGTGGATTACGTCGACGGCTCAATGCTCGCGCAGTTGGGGAACCCGGACATGCGCACGCCCATCAGCCATGCCCTGGCCTGGCCGCAACGGATCGATTCAGGGGTTGAACCACTGGATTTGTTCAAGGTGGCCCGGCTGGATTTCGAAGTACCGGACGAGAAGCGCTTTCCTTGCCTGGCCCTGGCGCGCGAGGTGGCGGATGTGGGCGGCACGGCACCGGCGTCGCTCAATGCGGCCAATGAAGTCGCGGTGCAGGCCTTTCTGGACGGACGCATCGGCTTCATGCAGATCGCCGAGTGCATCCGGCATGTGCTGGACAAGGAACCGGTGGTGGCGGTGACGGACCTGTATGGCGTCATGGAGGCCGACGCCAGTGCCCGCCGGTGGGCACTCGGATGGCTGAATCAGCACTATCAGCGATGATCAGCCGTAGCTGACCCGGTCGCGAATCTTCAGCACAGCCTTATGGTCGGCCAGCACTTCCGGGAGTGAACTGCGCAGGTATTCCACCCAGGTTTTGATTTTTGCATCCAGGTAGTGCCGGGAAGGGTAGATGGCGTACAGGCTCAGTTCTTCCAGGCGGTACTCGGGCAGGACTCGCACCAGAGTGCCGCTGCGCAGCCCCTTGATTGCCGCATGCACCGGCAGGATGCCCACGCCCATGTCGTTGCTGATGGCGGTCTTCATGGCGTCGACCGAGTCCACCAGGAACGGCGAGCTGCTGATGGTGACGCTCTCCTGGCCACGGGGGCCGTCGAACGTCCAGTCTTCCAGCGGGATCACCGGGCTGACCAGCCGCAGGCAGGCGTGGCTGAGCAGGTCTTGCGGCGTTTGCGCGGCACCATGGTTTTTTATGTAGGACGGTGAGGCGCAGACGATGCTGTAGGTCGTGCCCAGTTTCTGTGAAACGTGGCTAGAATCGGGCAGGTCAATGGCCAACACAATCGACACGTCGAACCCTTCGTTGACCAGGTTCGGCGTGCGGTTGCTCATGCTCAGGTTGAACGTCACGTCGGGGTAGTTCTTGCGGTAGCGTGCGATGGCGTCCACCACGTAGTGCTGGCCGATGCCTGTCATCGAGTGCACTTTCAACTGGCCGGTAGGGCGTGTGTGGGCGTCGCCGGCTTCCAGCTCCGCTTCCTCGACGGAGCGCAGGATTTGCTCGCAACGCAACAGGTAGCGTTTGCCGGATTCGGTCAGTGCGGTACGGCGTGTGGTGCGGTTGAACAGGCGGGTTCGCAGGTGGGTTTCAAGGTTGGAAATGGAGCGCGAAATATGGGTGGTGTTGCTATTCAACTGCACTGCCGCGCCAGTAAAACTGCCGACTTCGGCAACGCAGCGGAAGATGCGCATGTTCTGCAGGATGTCCATCGATGCTCTCCAGGTGGAACGTTTTTTAGTGTGGCATGAACTCATCCACGGCTGTAAACGCTATTTATTGTGGATTTTTACGTAACAGTCATTCACGTTTCTGATGACTTACCGGGGCGCATGGAAGCCCCTAGAGTCGCCGCCCCATTTCCCGTCAGCCGGAAGGTCGCGTGCCTCGACTCACTGTTCGTCGTTTCAATATCGCCGGTAGAGCGGGCCGCTGGCTGGTGTCGCTGCCCTGGCGCCGGGGCTTCATGGAGTGGGCCCGCAGCGATGGGGTGATGTGGATCTACCTGGGCAAGGTATTGATCGCCTCGTACCTGACCCTGTGGCTGGCGATGCGCCTGGAACTGCCACAACCGAGCACCGCGATCACCACTGTGTTTATCGTGATGCAGCCCCACAGCGGGCACGTCCTCGCCAAGAGTATCTATCGCTTCATCGGCACGTTGGTGGGCTCATCGTTCATGGTGCTGTTGATGGCCCTGTTTGCCCAGAGCACCGAGCTGTTTCTCGCGGGCCTGGCATTGTGGGTGGGGTTGTGTTCCGGTGGTGCCGCGCGCAATCGCAACTTCCGCGCCTATGGATTTGTGCTCGCCGGCTACACGGCGGTGATGGTCGGGCTTCCCGTGGTGGGCCATCCGCAGCAGGTATTCATGGCGGCCGTCTGGCGAGTGCTGGAGATCACCTTGGGGATCGTCTGCGCGACGCTGATCAGCGCCACCGTATTGCCTAAAACCTCCAGCGTGGCGATGCGCAACACGTTGTACCAACGCTTTGGCCGCTTTGCCGGATTTGTGCGGCAGCGCCTGCGTGATACCGGTGACCAGGCGGCCTTCGAGAGCGCCAACCTGGGGTTTATCGCCGAGGCCGTTGGCCTGGAAGTAATGCGCAGCGTCAGCGTGTTCGAAGACCCTTACATGCGCCAGCGCAATGGGCGAATCAACCGCCTCAACAGCGAGTTCATGGCGATCACCACGCGTTTCAACGCGCTGCATCAACTGCTTGAACGGGTTCGCCTGCGCGGTGGCGTGGAGGTGGTCCAGGCCGTCGATCCGGGGTTGATCGCGTTGGCCGAGCTGCTCAAACCCTTCGCCGGGCACCCATTGACGGACCGTGACGCGGCCGTGCTGTCCACCGAACTGAAAGTCTACAAAGCCGGCTTGCCAGACCGGGTCCGGCGCCTGCGTGCGGCGTTGCAACATACCGCTCCCGTAGCCGATGACCTGCTGGACTTTCACACCGCGTATGAACTGCTCTACCGCTTTGTCGACGAGCTGCACAGCTACGCCCAGACGCATGCGTCCCTCGCCGATCACAACCATGTGCGAGAGCAATGGAACGAACCGTTTCAACCTCGGACCAACTGGCTGGCGACCCTTGCGGCCGGGTTGCGCGCCGCGGTGGTGTTACTGGTGCTCAGTACGTTGTGGATTGCCACCAGTTGGCCCAGCGGCGCGGCCATGACCCTGGTGTCGGCGCTGACCGTAGGCCTGTCGGCGTTCTCTGCCAACCCCAGGCGCATGTCGTTTCAAATCGCCTGCGGTACGCTACTGGCAGCGGTGATTGGCATTTTCGAAGTGTTTTTCGTGTACCCGATGATCGACGGTTTTCCGTTGCTGTGCGTGGTCATGGCGCCGGTGATCGTACTGGGTTCGTTCTGGCTGGCGAGGCCGCAATTGGCCGGCTATGGCCTGGGCATGCTGGTGTTTTTCGGCACCAGCTCAGTGCCTGCCAACCTGACGCTGTACAACCCCTACGGGCTGATCAATGACTATCTCGCCATGGTGTTTGGCATGTTGGTGTGCGCCGCGGCGGGGGCGATTATCCTGCCACCCAACAGCCCTTGGCTGTGGCGCCGGCTGGAACAGGATCTGCGCCGCCAGGTGGTGGTTGCCATCAGCGCGCCGTTGCCGGCGCTGGGCTCCGGTTTCGAAAGCGGCACCCGCGACCTGCTCAACCAGGCCTACAACTTTGCGGCGGGCAGGGCATCGGTGCAGCATCGCCTGCTGCGCTGGACGTTCGTGGTACTGGACGTGGGGCACGCGATCATCGAGTTGCGCCGCGAGCAGGCCCGGTTGCCGGCGCAGGCCTGTTACGCCGAGAGCATGCCCTGGCGCCTCGCCATCCGGGCAATGGGTCGCGCACTGGTGCGGTTGTTCGTCAAGCCTGGGCCCGGTTATTTGCAGCGCGCGCTGGAGGCTGTCGAGCACGCCATTGAGTGCGTGCAACAGACCGATGAGCCATTCGCCGGGAACTTTGAGACTTCAGCCCTGAGACGGGTGGAAAGCTACCTGCACTTCATCCGCACCTCGCTGCTCGACCCGCAATCGCCGCTGGTCCACTACAACCAGCCGGGAGAAAAAGTGGCGCAATCGAGCGACTAGTTGGCGGGCCGGAAGGAGTCTGGGTGAGCATAAATCTCCATACTCGAGGGGCATGATCTTTCAGGAGTTGCCCATGTACGCCGGTCTTTGCAATCACGCCTGGGTCGCTTCGATCATCGATGGCATTCGTGAACAACGTAGCGCGATCCGCGACCACCTGGAGGCCCAGTACCTGCTGGAAGTCGAAACCGCCCGACTCGCTGCGCGCCGTCGCACCCTGGAGGATATCCGCCGGTTGTGGCACGCCCTGGCGCGGCGTGGCGAATATAACCTCGGGGATCAACTCGACGATTTCGTCGACCGCGACCAGGCCTTGCACGGTGCGGTGGCCGTGGCTTCCCACAACGTGGTCTTGCAGTCGATGTACCGCGCATTCAGCTCTTCGTTCCACAGCCAGTATCTGGCGATTTTTGCCGACAACGAGTTGTATGAGCCGGGGCTTGAAGCCCATGCGCAAGTCGTCCAGGCGATTATCTTTGGCGATGAAGACGCGGCAGTCGAGGCGGTACGCGCGATGTTCGATCCCATGCTGGAAAAGCTCCGCTGGCTGTCGGAGCGAGACGGCACTGCAGCGTGAGTCGTTGTACTCGCAGTTGACTTAAGACCCTCGTGGAAAGCCCGTTCCAGACGCCTGCGCGTCGTCCTCATTGTTACAAAAACTGGAAAAGTGAATGCCCGTTTTGGCGGCTGTTTTCACAACCGCCAGGCCTATATCGTGCGCGCCTCCCGTCGAATGAAAACACTGCAACACACAATAAAAAACGGCTGCCATCACTGGGTCGACGGGACAGTCGTGTTCACTGTTCGGAGCCTTCATGAACCACAAGACTTACCTGGCCCTGGCCGTTTCTTTCGGCGTTGTACAGCAGGCGGCTGCATCGGGTTTTATCGACGACAGTAAAGCGACCCTGGACCTGCGCAACTTCTATCTCAACCAGGACACGCGCAATGCCAAGGGGGCCTCGGACCGGGAATGGGGCCAGGCCTTCATGTTCAATTATCAGTCCGGTTTCACCGAGGGGGTGGTGGGCCTGGGGTTGGATCTGCAAGAGCTGTACGGCGTACGGCTGGATGCGTCAGGGCGTGCCGGCAAGGTGGGGGAGGACAACACACCCGGTAGCGTCTTCCCGCTGTCTGATGGCAAGGCTGCCAATGATTTCAGCAAGACCGGGGTCACCGGCAAAGTGCGCATCTCCCAGACCCAACTGAAAGTGGGCACGCTGATGCCCCGGGTGCCGGTACTGATGTATGAAGACGGCCGGTTGTTGCCCCAGACTTTTCGTGGCTACCAGGTGGACTCCAAGGACCTGAAAGACTTCAACCTCGTCGCCGGCAAAATCGAGCAGGTGCTTGACCGTAACTCCAGCAACGGCCAGGGCTTGTCCATCGCTGGCGCAAACGATCCGGTCAAGGGCACGTCCAGCAATCAGTTTTACTACGGTGGTGTGGATTACGCCGTAAGCAAGCAGATGCAGTTGCAGTATTACTACGCGAATCTTGAAAACTTTTACCAGCAACACTTCTTCGGCCTGGTGCACAACTGGCAGTTGCCGGTGGGCCAGTTCAAGAGTGACCTGCGCTACTTCCACAGTACCTCGGACGGTAAGAACTCCAGTGCGGCGGGGCGTGCCGAGGGCTACGTCAGCTCGGGTTACTACGGGCCGGGCGTCAACAATGGCAAGGTCGACAATAACCTGTGGAGTGCCTTGTTTACTTATTCGCTGCAAGGCCATTCGGTGAGCCTGGGGTATCAGAAAACCACGGGCGAAAGTGACTTCCCCCATATCAACCAGGGGCAGGGCCGCTCGGTGTATTTGATCACCAACTCCCAGTCGTTGAAGTTCGTCAACGCCGGGGAACAGGCCACGGTGGCCAGCTATGCCTATGATTTTGCGAACCTGGGCGTGGCGGGGCTGAAGACCAGCGTCACCTACATACATGGCAGCCACATCCGCACGGCAGGTCGTGACAATACCGAGTGGGAGCGGGACGTGCGGGTTGACTATGTGATTCCTGCCGGCACCTTCAAGGGGATTGGGTTCATGTGGCGTGGTGCGGTGCTGCGGGGTAATGACAGCGCTGACAAAGACGAAGCCCGGTTGATGGTCAGCTACAGCATTCCCTTGCTGTAGGCCGGCTCAACGCTGGGCGAAATACCTGGCCGGGCTGCAACCGAACACCGAGCGGAACACGGCGATAAAGCTACTGGAGCTTTCGTAGCCAATCGCGGCGGCGGTGCTGCTGACGCTTTCCCCCGCCGCGAGGTTTTCCAGGGCCACCATCATCCGCAAGCGTTGGCGCCAGGCGCCGAAGCCCATGCGGGTCTGGGCAGCAAACAGCCGCTCCAGGGTGCGTGCACTGGCGCCTACCTCGAAGGCGATTTCCTTGAGCGGCCGAGTGTCGTTGGGGTTTTGCTTGATCAGGTTGGCGGCGCGCACCGCGCGTTTATCCGAGGGCTCAGGCAGGTAAAAGGCGTCTTGCTCAAGCAATGCTAGGTGGTCCAGCAGCACGGTGCCCAGGCGGCTTTCGCGGCTGTGCTCGGGGTACTCGCCTGGCAGTTGCGCGCAGGCCAGGATCAGCTCGCGCACCAGCGTCCCGACATTTAACACTGCGCAGCGGGCCCACGGTGGAATGCTGGCCGCGCCCTGACGCACATATACGGTACGCATCGACACCTGACGCGAATGCTTGAAGGTGTGGCTGACACCTGGCGGAATCCAGAGCGCCCGCTGCGGTGGCAGAACCCAGATGCCTTCGGCCGTCAGTACCGTCATCGAACCTTTGATGGCGTACATGATTTGCGCGTGTTCCGGGTGAACGTGAGGTTCACGCAAGCCGGGCAAATACTCCCGGACCAAACCTTGCACGGGGGCCGCGCCAAACTTAATCGATGGGTGTTCAAGCATGGCGCGATCCCGATATTTTCTAGATAAGGAGGGATTTTGTGCCAGATCAAAAGGGCTGTAAAGCCGCAGTTTGGCCTACCGAAAAACCGTCGGATTGGCTAGGGCGCTTGGGTTTGCGGTTGGGTACTGTCGATGCTTTTGGCGTGCGCCCTTCAAGGAAACCTCACCGATGTCCATCGGAAAAAACTTCGCCGGCGTCATCGCCTTCATGAAAGTCGCGGCCAGCGAAAGCTTCAGCGAGGCAGCACGCGACCTGGGCATTTCAGTGCCTTCGGTGAGTCGCAGCATTACCCGCCTGGAAACCCAACTGGCGATCAAGCTGCTGGAACGCACGACCCACAGCGTAGCGGTCACGCAGGAAGGGCGCCGGTTTTTTCAAGAGTGCCTGCCCAGTGTCGAGCATCTGTTGCGCACGACCGAAGCGCTGAAACACGCTACCCAGTCGCCGTCCGGCGTAGTGCGCGTAAGCTCTACCGTGGGTTTTGGGCGCAAGTGCATTGCGCCGCTGTTGCCTGGGTTCTGTAAGTCCCACCCGGACATCACCCTCGAATTTGATCTGAATGATCGCCATGTGGATTTCGCCGAAGGTCGCGTGGATGTCGCGATTCGCAACGGGCGGCTGGAGGACGCCGATGTGATCGCCAGGCAACTGGCGCCGATGAGTTTCGTCACCTGCGCCGCGCCTGAGTACCTGCACTCAGCCGGCTACCCGCAGACCCTGGAAGACCTTGCGGCGCACAAGACTATCGCCTTTCGCCTGGCGCAGTCGGGCAAGCCGCATGTGTGGGAGTTTGAAGTCGACGGGCAGTTCATACGGCTGCCGTTGCCTTACAGCCAGTTGTTCAATGACCCGGAGCTAGTGGCGCTCGCGGCCGTAGCCGGCGGTGGTGTGGCACAGCTGGCCGGCTATCAGGCGCAGCACTGGATCGCGCAACAGCGTTTGATCGTTTTGCTGCCGGGTTATGCGGCGCAGGCGCGGGGCAGGGGGCATTACATCTGCTATCGGCAGCGCGACAAGATACCGCTGCGAGTCAAGCTGTTCGTCGACTACATGGTGCAAGCCTTCCAGGCATGACCATTGGGTAAAAGGCTTTTGCCTGGGTGCCTAATTGTCGCGGGTGGCGATGGCTGGGCACTATCCGGGTGATATTTATCACCGGGAAATCAATATGTTAAGCAAAGCTATCAAACCCTGGCTGGAATGGCTGTGGCTGCTGCCGTTCGCCGCGGCGCTGTATTATCCGTGGGCGCTGGCGTGGAGTAACCAGGCGCATGTGGCAGGCGCCGGCACCCCGGTCGTCCTGGCGCTGATCCTGAGTGCCTATGCGGTGCCGCTGTTGGCGTTTGCCTGTGTGTATGTCACCGGTGTTCAACCGGTCATGAGCGCACGCCTGGTCCTGGCGCGACGCTTGTCGTGCCTGGCGGTGGCTGCGCCTCCTGCGTACACGCTTATGGGCGTCTTGCTGTACCTGATGAAAATCGAGGGCCACGACATCGCGGTATGGAGCGGGCTGTGGCTGGCGCTGGCGGGCTTTTTTGCGATGGTGTCGTCAACGGGCCCGAGCATCAGCTTGGTGACCTTGGACAAGACCTATATCAAGCTGCGTGTCGCCCACGGCATCGCCTCGGTGGCGATCCTGTTGGTGTTTCTCGCGCCGCACCTGTTCAACCACCTCCTGGGTGTACTGGGTACCGATGTGCATAAGTCGGTGATGGACGTGCTGCGACGGGTGTATCGCAATGGCTGGCTGGAGCCGGTGATCATTGTCACGTTTTTCTTTCAGATTCTCAGCGGGCTGGTGTTGATTCGCCCGAAGACCGTCACGCGTGCCGACCTGCTGGACGCGTTACAAACCGCCTCCGGCGCCTATCTCTCGCTGTTTATCGCGTCCCATATCAACTCGGTGTTTACCCTGGCGCGTTACTTCGGCACCGACACCGATTACGCCTGGGCCGTGGCCGAGCCCGTAGGGTTATTGGCGGATCCATGGAGCATTCGGCTGCTGCCGCATTACTCGCTGGCGGTGTTCCTGCTGATTGGGCATCTGGGTTGTGGTTTGCGAGGTGTATTGCGTAATCACAATGTCAGCGAGTCACGCAGTTCGCTGTTGACCTGGCTGTTGATTGGCATGGGCGCCATAGTCACGATCATCATTACCAGCGGCATGCTGGGGGTCAGGGTTTAGGCTGTTTACGGCACCGTAAAAAGTATTGGCTTGTGTAATTCAAAGCGCTCAACGTATTATCCAAGATCTCTCTTGGTTATATGATTGGTGGGCATTGCGCCACTACACCGGAATCTGTCCTTCCTGCAATGGGCTTGAGTACGGCGTGAGGCTTAGGCTGCGATGGACTGCGCAGCGGTCGTGAATCCTGAACCGTTGGTGTATCCGGGACACTGCGGCGCTGGAATTGCGGTTGCTGCGCAGCCCATCGCAGCCTCTTTCTTACAGGCGGCGGGGCTGGATGCTGTAGGCGCAGCGCCGGTCCCCGGAAATCAAATGCTCGCGCCGCTCCACCACATTCTCATCGCCCAGGGCTGCCTGGAAGATCTGCAGTTCCGAGCGGCAGAACCCCTGGCATTTACGGGCGGCGACGCAGATCGGGCAGTGGTTCTCCACCAGCAGCCAGCCATCGTCCAGCGGCTCCATCTGCGCCATGTACCCGGCGCGTTCGCGAATCTGTACCAGGATCTCGACTTTCTCCCGCAAGGTCGACGCGGCGGAGCAGGCCTGGGTGTATTCGTGCCTGGCCGTCGCTTCCATGCTGGCGATGACTTTTTCCACGCCTTCGCTGCCAAAAATTCCTTCAATGGACTCGATCAGGTGCAACGTCAGTACGCTGTGGGAATCGGGGAATTTGCTTTGGGCGGTTTCGGTCAATGTCCACTTCAACGAGGGCCGGCCGGCACCCGAGATGGGGGCCGATACACCGACGATCAACTGCGCGACCTGCAACTTCTGGATTTGCTGGCGGGCGGCTTCGGAGGTGATTTCCAGCAGTGCAGCCAGGTCCGTGGTTTTCAGCGGGCCACGGGTCTTGAGCAGGAACAGAATGCGGTCCCCGGTGGATGCCTGGCTGTCGTCGGTGGGTGTGGCGTTCATAGATCGGGAATAACCATGGAAGTGACCGGCTCATTTGACCACAGCACGCATGTTGAGGCACCCCTTGATGCGCCTGAAGGTACGGTTCCAGTTGATTTGTATCGAAAGCATTCTGCTGGCCCATTACGCATTTTTCCCTCGCTACTATCGGCCGCCTGCCCAACCCACGAGGGAAAAGGAATGAGTGAGACCCCCGATAGCCTGAACACACCACCCGAGGGATACAGCGACTGGCTGACTGATCTCAAGAGTCGAATCCACTGCGCCCAGCAACGTGCCACCCTGGCGGTAAACCGCGAGTTGGTGTTGCTGTATTGGCAAATCGGCCAGGATATTCTGACCCGGCAGGCACGGCAGGGCTGGGGGACCAAGGTGATTGAGCGGCTGGCGCAGGATTTGCGTTCAGCGTTTCCGGAGATGAAAGGTTTTTCGCCGCGTAACCTGAAGTACATGCGTGCATTTGCGGAGGCGTGGCCGGATTCCGAATTTGTGCAACAGGCTGCTGCACAATTGCCTTGGGGCCATAATCTGGTGTTGCTGGACAGGTTGCCCGGCCCCGAAACCCGTCGCTGGTACATTGCACAGGCCATCGAACACAACTGGTCGCGCAACATCCTGGTGATGCAAATCGAAGGTCGCCTGCTGGAACGCAGCGGCAACGCGGTCAGCAACTTTGACGGACTGCTGCCCAAGGCGCAATCCGACCTGGCTCGCGAATCACTTAAAGATCCTTACCGTTTCGACTTCCTGGGCCTGTCCCTTGACGCGCAAGAGCGTGAAATCGAAAACGCCCTGGTCAAACATGTCACCGATTTTCTGCTGGAGCTGGGCGCCGGTTTTGCCTTCGTGGGACGGCAAGTATTGCTGGACGTAGGGGGCGAGGAGTTTTTCGTCGACCTGCTGTTTTATCACCTCAAGCTGAGGTGCTACGTGGTGATCGAACTCAAGGCCGGTAAATTCAAACCCGATCATCTGGGGCAGTTGGGCTTTTACCTCGCTGCGGTAGACGCCCAGCTCAAGCACCCGCAGGACAGCCCCACCATCGGCCTGCTGCTGTGCAAGAGCAAGAACGAAGTAGTGGCCGAATACGCTCTGCGTGACAGCTCCCGTCCTATTGGGGTTGCCGAGTATCAGCTGGTGGAATCACTGCCTGCAGAGCTGCAAACCAGCTTGCCGAGCATCGAACAGATTGAGCGTGAGCTGGCAAGTGATCGCCCCTCCATGGCCAGTGCTTCGTAGTACTGTGCCGACAGGCTGGACATTGGCAATCGCGTCGGCACAATGAGCGCCTTGAAAGGAACTCACCCAAGGAAAGCCATGGCCCGCCGTATTCATTCTGCCTACCCAATGTTGTTGCTCGCTGGCGCGCTGATAGGCGCAGCGATGCCTGCCAGTGGCGCGTCCTTCGATTGTAAAAAGGCCTCCACCACGGTGGAAAAGTCCATTTGCGCCAGCCCTGAATTAAGCGAACTCGACACTACGCTGGGCCTGTACTACAGCCAGGCAATGGCCAAACTGGCACCCGACCAGCGCGACGAATTGCGCCGTGGCCAGCGCACGTGGTTGCAGACTCGCAACGCGTGTGCCGGTACCCCCGAACAATTGCCCGGCTGCCTGCAATCCCAACTGAGCCAGAGAGTGGTCGAGGTGGGAACCATCACTCACAAAGACACCGCAGCCCTTGACGCAATCATTGCCAGTATTCCGTACCATCCGGCCCAGGCAGCAGAAGGGCTTCGGCGCTACCCGATGAACGATCTTGCCGCCGCCTGGTTGGTCTACCTGCAGCGTTTTGAACCTGATAGTGGCGTTACGGAGAATGAGGCAGAGGAGAATCGCAAGCAGGTTCTCATAGCACTCAAGGAAGACAGTTTTCCCTGGTCGATCTGGCAGGACCTGCAGAATGATCCTGCTGTCAGCCGTGACCGGGTGATGTTGACCTTGCTGCGCATGATGATCGAGCGCCAACAGTATGAGATGTACGCCGACCAACGCCCGTATGTGCACTGTTTCGTTTTTAGCCGGCAGGGCGAGGTTGCATATGAGTCGTTCGGGTCGTTGTACGGCTCCACCCGCGACAGCTTTGCGCCGATTTGTGCCCCTCAGGGTGATCTGTTTGCACAGCCGGCGTGGAAGCGGTTGGACGACAGTTTGACCGAGCCTTTGTCCACGGCCTCGCAGAACGAGGGCACGATCCGCTTTGCCAGCTATGCCGACTGGAACACGCTTTCCCTCAAGGCCACCGCGTCGCCTCGGCTGTTTCTCCAGCCAGGCACCGCAGCGCAGGCCCAGGACCCGGAATCAGCCCTGCGCAACTGGGGCGCGGATAAACAGTGGCCTGCCAGGCAACGCCAGCAAGCGCTGGCCGCCATTGAGCCCGCACGGCAAGCGACGAGTGACTGGCTGCAACGCGAGCGCGGCTTCTCTGCTGCTGATGCCAGGCAAGCAGCCCGGGAAATCGTTCGGCAGTGGATGAACCTGCGCCTGGACTTTATCGGCGGCCCCAGCGAGAACTAATCGGTCAACTGCCCGATTCTGGCACGGCCTTTTTGCCGGTCTTGGTACCGGGATGCTGGGTCGAGGTGCCTTTATGGCGCATGCTCTTCACGGTTTTAGACGGTGCAGGTGCTTTCGTTTCAGCGTCCTTGTTGCCACTGCTGTCAGCCCCGGACGGGCTGCTGGGATAGGTGCCGGGCGGCAGTGCCGAGCCAGGAGCGCTGTTGCCGCTCAGGGCGGGCGCCTCGGGGGCAGTGTTGTCGCCGAAGGCTGCGTAGGCGGGGGCATACAGAACGAGCGCCAGGCTGACGACAAGTACGATCCTTTGGGAAATGCTGGTCTTCATGACTCAATCCCTCTTGGCGATGGGGACCGAAGCCCGGAGCACATCCAGGCTTCGGCGACGCCTCAATCAAGACTTCTTGGAGCCTGGGGCGTGGCTATGAGCCCCGCCTTTTTTGCCCGCTTCAGAAGCCTTCTCGCGGTCATTGGCGAAGTTGCCGCCTGAACCCTGGCCGCCGCTTTTACGGTTTGTGTCTTTCTGGTCTTTGTGACCAGCACCTGGGGTAGTTTTTCCACTATTAGCCATTTTGAAAACCCTCAATGATGAGCGAATCAATGGTGTTGCCTAATTGGGAATCCTCCAGCCAATTCAAAGTTTGAAATAGTTTCCAGGCATGCGACGAATGGACATCACGCCGCCATTGGCTTGGCCCCGGGCGCCTTCTTGTGCGCGGCTTTCATCGCTTCCATCTCTGCTCCAAGCTCTTCGAGCAATGCCTTGCCCAGCAGCTTCCTGGCCTGCGGGAACATCTCGCTTTCTTCTTCCTCGATGTGGTGTTCCAACAGTTCCTTGACCACTTTGACTCGCCCGGAAAACTCGGTCGTGGAGGGTGAGGTCTGCTTCAGGTCTGGCAGTACGAGGGAGTCGACGGTGCGGTGTTCTTCCTTGGCTTCGTGGTACATGATTTCCTGATCCTTGCCCCCAGCCTTGCGAAAAGCCGGATAGAGGATTTCTTCCTCAAGGCGGGTGTGAAGGCTGATTTCCATTTCCAGTTTCGCCAGTAGCTCGGTGCGCTTTTTGACGCCGCGTTCAGTAGACTCACTCAGCTGGTTCAGGATGGCTTTGACGCGTTCGTGGTCGGCCTTGAGAAGATCAATGGCATTCATGGGTGACACCTCACGGGTAGCGAAAGGGCGGGTCGAATTGCCCGCCTGTCCAGACCTCTACAGCATGAGTTGTACCAAGTTGAACGGAATATTTATTGGCTTATAAATCAATAGTTTATATCGAATAAATATCGACGCTGGTCGTGCAGGTTGCACGGTCCAGTGGCGGCTGGCATGCATTAAACCATGCCTAGCCGCCGCTGACTTTCCAGTGCTTGATGTCGTCGGCAAACACGATCTGCTCGACCTCATGGGCAATCCCGTAGGCCAGTGACTCGTGGGCGGCGATGACTTTTTCCTCGGCCGAGAGGCACTTGAAAATATCCAGGTGGGTTTCGGCGCTGGCGGTTTCCAGTTCGTAGATTTTCACGTAGCGCGCCAGGTCGTTGTCCAGGCTCGACAGGTATTCCCGCAGGCGCTGGTGGTCTACCGAGTTCTGGTTGAAATACCAGTTCATCGGATGGATCAGGAAGCGCGAGTGTGGCGTGGTGATCCGGCGGTTTGCCGCCAGGAACATGATGATGCCCATGGACTCGATATTGCCCGCATTGATCGCACACAGCGGCACCGGCAGGGACTTGAGGAAGGTGTAGAGGGTAAAACCGAAATTGGTGCTGCCGCCGGTGGTCGACAGGTTCAACAGCAACGAACTGGCGCCTTGATCGATCGCGTCCAGGCAGCAATCACGAAAGCGCTCGGTGGTGCCCTGATCGATCTGGCAGTGAAAGTGGATGATGTGCTCGGTCATCCCGGGCCTCCAAGGGGTAAAAGGTAGTGTCCGTTTGAGTCTAGAAGGTTACGGCCCGTGTGCCGCAACCGTTGGGCGAGAGCCATCCGTTGCAATTTTAATGAACCCTCGGGCGCGTTGCTTGACCTAACGCATACGACCTCAGGAGGATGAATCATGCAAATCGAATATGTCTGGATTGGCTTGGCGGTGATTCTGGTGCTGCTGGAACTGTGGGCGATCAACAGCGTTCTGCGCAGTGGCAGTGGCTGGGAGACCAAGGGTTTATGGCTGGTGGTACTGATCTTCATGCCGCTGTTGGGGCTGATCCTCTGGGCGCTGTTTGGACCCAAGGGTGTGAACCGGGCGACACATGCCACTGAGCATGGCAAAGGCTAAGACAGAATCGAAAAAAAACAGGCGCCCGAGGGCGCCTGTTTGCATTGGCGGGCGTCAGGCCGCCAGTGTCTTGGCAATGGCCTCGTTGAACGCCGGCAAATCGTCGGGCGTGCGCGAGGTTATCAGGGTCCAGCCATTGGCCGGGCATTCCTTCACCTGCGTATCCACCCAGTTTGCTGCGCCGGCATTGACCAGGTCAGTGCGCACGCTTTTGTAGGAGGTGAGGGTCTTGCCGCCGATCACGCCGGCATCAATCAGGGCCCAAGGGCCATGGCAGATGGCGGCTACGGTTTTCCCGGCCTTGACGAAGTCGTTGATCAGCCGCAGTGCATCGGCGTCCTGCCGCAAGGTGTCGGCATTGACGGTGCCCCCGGGGATGACCAGTGCATCGAAGTCACTGCCGTGCAGGTCCGAGAGCTTGGCGTCGGACTCTACCGTCCTGTCTTTCTCGGTGTCCTTGAGAAAGGTCTGGGTGCTGCCACCTTTGCTGGAACCGTGGGTCACCGTGGCGCCGAAACCACGCAGGGCTTCCAGCGGCTTGAGCAACTCGTCGCGCTCGATACCGGTGTTGGAGGTGATGATCAGAATCTTCTTGCCGTGCAGTTGCGAACTCATGGTCGAGTGTCTCCTGAGTGGGTCAATGATTAATTGGCGTGCTGGGACTGCAACTCCTTGGCCATCTTCAGATGGGTTTCGAGAGTCGGCAGGGTCTTCTCGGCAAAAGCCTTCAGTTCGGCGTTATCCGAGGAGGCGGCTTCTTTTTTGAACAGGGCCACGGTGTCTTCGTGGGCCTTTACCTGGTTGTCGGCGTAAGCCTTGTCAAAGGACTCTTCACGGATTTCCAGGATCATTTTCTTGGCCTTGTCGGTGAGGCTGGCATCGTCGGGCACCTTGATGTCGAGCTTCGTCGCCAGGGCCGTCAGCTCCTGGTTGGCCTTGGTGTGGTCGGTGATCATGTGCTGGGCAAATGCCTTGATATCAGCGGCACCGCTCTTTTCCAGCGCCAGTTTGCCGGCTTCTACTTCGGTGATGCCGCCCTGGGCTGCGGCGTCAACGAAGTCATTGGAAGTGGCGGCCATGGCCACACCCATCGAGCCCGCGGCCAGCGCGAAGGTCAGTCCCATTTGTTTCATCAGCAAGTGCTTCATGATGCTTCTCCTGAAGAGTGGCGCGATGCCGTTACCTGACTGTTGAGCGGGTGCCTGAGCAAAAGGTTTAAATTAATTTGCGCTTATTTCTCCGGGCCGCAGCCCACGCAATTTCCTTGAACTATCAAAAAATCATGGGCTCTGCTGCATAACGGCTCCGCGCTGGAGCCTGATCTTTTAACAGCAGGAGAATCACCATGGGCACTGAAAAAACCACTGACAAAACCCCCAATGCAATCAGCTCCGAACAGGCGCAGAAAGGTCGCCAGCTTGACGAGAAGGACAGTTCCTTGCAGCGCCCAAACCCCAAGACTGAAACCGTTGATAAGGTGATCACGCCGACGTCCATCAAGGACACACAACGGCAAACCGAGCAGATCAACGAGCAAGCCGCGAAGGCCGAGCGCAAGCTGGGTCAGTGAAGAACGGAGGCAGTCATGGGTCGATCCATCAGCGCCGGGGAACTGGGTATTGAGCTCAAGCCCGGTGATGACAACGCACTGTTCAAGTGGTTTGTCGCCAGCTTCCTGATGGGCAAGCGCATTCAGGCGCAGATCGCGGCGCAGGCCTATCAGGTGATTGTGGTGAAGCATGGCCGGGACACTCCGCGCAAACTGCAACACTGCACCTCTCGCGAACTGGTGGCCATGCTCGGTGAGGCGCATTACGTGCGTTACGACGAAAGCACCGCGCAACGCCTGCTCGACCTCAGCAGCAAGTTGAATGCGGAGTACGCGGGCAGGATCAGCCATATCCACGATGCCAGTGCCGACCGTGGGGAGTTTGAAAAACGCTTGAATGCGTTCGAGGGCGTCGGGCCGAAGACGGTGGAGATTTTCATGAGGGATGCGGCGTCGGTGTTGTTCTGATGCCGATTTTTCTCGGTTGTGCCGGTTGGAGCCTGCCTCGTGAGCAATGGCCAAGATTTCCCCGGCAGGGCACTCATCTGCAACGTTATGCCGCGTGCTTGAATGCGGTTGAAATCAACAGTTCCTTCTACCGCCCCCATCGCCCGCAGACCTACGAACGATGGGCGCAGTCAGTGCCGTCGGGCTTTGGTTTTTCGGTCAAGCTACCACGGTACATCACCCATGAATTACGTCTGCGTGACTGCGATACGGCATTGGATGAGTTCCTTGCACAGTGCCTGCAATTGGGCGACCGCCTGGGCTGCCTGCTGGTGCAATTGCCGCCTTCTTTAAGCTACGACCCGATCATTGCCGGCGGCTTTTTCACAGCCTTGCGTCAACGCTTCCCTGGGCCTGTGGTGCTGGAGCCGCGACACGCCAGTTGGGCGCAGGCCGGCGGGCTTTTGCAGGATTACCAGATAGGACGGGTCGCCGCCGACCCGCCGGTGATCGCTGATGGGGATGCACCGAAAGGCTGGCAAGGCGTGCGTTATTGGCGCCTGCATGGTTCGCCGCGTATCTATCACAGCGCTTACGAAACCGAGCGTTTGTGCGCGCTGGCCGAGGTATTGAGAGCCTCCCTGGAGGAGGGCATTCCGACCTGGTGTATTTTCGATAATACGGCCAGCGGTCATGCGCTGGTCGATGCGCTTGCCCTCCAAGCGATGCTCGCCCCTCAGGCATCCACTTGCATCACCTCCAGCCCCAGGCATTCATAAGCCTCGACGCTGCCCGGAGGCACGTGCCACTCGGTAATCAGGGTATGAATGCGGCTGCACGGTGCCACCACAAATGGCTCCACGGCGCCCAGCTTATCGGCCAGGGTGACGGCCACCACGTGGGAGGCGCTGTCGAGCATAGCCTGTTTCACCGCCACTTCCTCGAAGTGCAACGAGCTGATACCGACCTGTGGATGCAGTGCGCACACACCCGTGAACAGCAGGTCGGCCTTGATGCCCTGGATCAGCCGCAATGCTTCATGCCCGCTGGCGGCCATGGTCACCGGGTTGAGTTGGCCACCGGCAAGGATCACCGTCACATTGGGATGTTCGGACAACGCGATCGCAATCATCGGTGAGTGCGTGACGGCGGTCAGCTTGATGGAATGCGGTAGTGACTGGGCGATTTGCAGGGTGGTGGTACCGGAGTCGAACAGCACGATCTGGCCGTCCTCCACGCGATCGGCGGCGAGTTGCGCCAGGTGGCGTTTGGTCGCGGTGGTTTCGCCAAACCGGGTGAAGAAATCCTTGCCGGTGTCCTTGGGCCGTGGCAGCGCACCTCCATGCACGCGTTGCAGCAGACCGGCGGAGGCCAGTTCGCCAAGGTCGCGGCGAATGGTGTCCTGGGAAACGGCGAAATGCTCCACCAACTCCGAGGCAGTGACTTTACCGTCGCGCTCCAGCAGCAACAGGATTTTCTGTTTGCGCAGGGAGGGCAGGTCGATGGCAGCATGGGTGTTATGCATGTTTTTGCTCGTTGATGCGTGTTTATGCGAGATTAATCAGCATTAGGCGCAAACGCAATGGGTTGGGGTGTCGGTGATGCCCTGCCGAGTGAGCTGAGCACCATGGAAAAACCACACCCGGTCCGGTACCGAACCCCATGTTTCGATTCGCGAAGTGATGCAGGAGATTTTGCTGCCGCCAAGCTTTCCAGCAGGGCATTACCGAGCAAAATAATCGTAAAAAAGTAAAAAGAGTTGTCCACGAAAACCGTGGGTATCTCTGTGGATAACTTCGCTTGAGCCCGGCGGGTATGGCGATTTAACCTGCGGTTAATATTTGATCAGTCACTGTTTATGGCCAGTATGGGCAGGCTTTGCGCCTTGACAGGCACCGGCGAAACCGGTGCCGAAATGCAGATTTACGAGTCGTTTGGGCGCCCGGTGGAGGGCCCGGCAACCTGAGTGGCGCGCTTCGATTGCATCAGGCTGTCCAACGCCTGGCGATAACTGCTGCCGGCCAGTCGCATGCTGTCGTTATGAGTGGCACCGGGTACCAGCAACAGGTGTTTCGGCTGTTGGGCGGCGTCAAACAGTTGCTGGCTGAAGCGCGGTGGCACGAAGGCATCGGCGAGCCCGTGAACCACCAGCAGCGGCATGTGGATATCAGCGATCTTGTCAATGGAATCGAACTTCTGCGACAGCAGCCAGCGCACCGGCAATGACGTATTGGCTACTGCCGTGGCCACATCTGCCAGGGAGGTAAAGGTGGACTCGATGACCAGTCCGCGCACTGGCGGCGGCACCTGATTGTTCGCTGCCTGCTTGCCCAGTTCCACCGCGAGGTCGATGGCCACCGCGCCACCCAGGGAGTGCCCGTAGATGAGGCGCTTGGCAGGATCGGGTTGCAGCACCTGGAAGCGTTCCCAGGCAATGCGCGCGTCTTCGTACACGCTGGTTTCCGACGGCAGGTCGCCTCGACTCTGGCCGAAGCCGCGGTAGTCGATGGCCAGTACGGAAAAGCCCAGGGCCCGCAGCTGTTCGATGCGAAACAGTTGGCCAGTGAGGTTCCAGCGCACGCCGTGCAGGTAGAGAATTGCCGGCGCGTCCTTCTGTGCCGCTGGCCACCACCAGCCATGAATATTCTGCCCTGCCTTGAAACTCGCGGGTTTCAGGTCGAATTCCTGCACATCACGCGGCAACCCGCTGTACCAGCTGGCAGTGCCTGGCTCCACGCGAAACAGCAACTCGCGTTCCTTGTGTTGCAGCACGGCGCAACCCACGGGCAGGCCGATGATCAGGGCGGCCATGCACAGCAGGGGAAACCAGCGCAGGCCGAGACGGGACAGAAAACGTGAAGACATGAAGGTTCCAGGACACAGGCGAAGCACGGGTTTTAACAGATGCCCTGGCCGCGCAGGAAATATTCAGACGGTCGTCACCGGACATTGCTTGCAAAGTATTACATCGCCTCATCCAGCACAGAAAAGAAGTGACCGGCCAAGGGGGAAGAATGGCTGGTGTTCCAGTTGAGGTAGAGCCCGATGCTGGAGGACGCGGCGGTGAGGGGCACAAACGCCACCTTGTCACGGGGCATCGAACGGGCAATGGACTGCGGCACCAGCGCCACACCAAACCCGCACGCCACCAGGCCAATCAGGGTGGGTAATTGATCGGCTTCCTGGACCACCCTTGGAGAGAAGCCCGCGGCCTCGCATAAAGCGATCAACTGGTGGTGATAGCCACTGCCCAATGCCTGGGGCGTGAACACAAAATCGGCGCCGGCAAAGTCCTTCAGCTCGATAGCGACGTCATCCGCATTCGGATGGTCTGCGGGCAGCGCCAGCAGGATCGGTTCATCCAGCAGCAGCCGGGATTCGATGTTATCTGCCTGGCCTGGCAGGTAGCGCAAAAAAGCGATATCGGTATCACCACTCAACAAGGCCTTGGCCTGGTTGGCAGAGGGCATTTCCTTGATCACCAACTGAACCCTGGGGAACGCCAGGCGAAACTGCCTGAGGGTATCCAGCAACCACGGATAGCCGGTGATCGACACCGAGGTGATGGTGAGCGTGCCGGCGGTTCCCTGGGACACCTGCCGGGCTTGCTCAATGCCTTGCTGCAATTGCCCGAGGACGGTGTAGGCCGTCTGAAGAAACGCCGCCCCGGCTGGCAGCAGCTTCACGCCACGACGGTCACGCTGCAGCAGGGCAAACCCCAACTTTGCCTCCAGGCGATTGATCGCCTGGCTCAACGCTGGCTGCGCCATATGCAGGCGCTCCGCGGCCTGGTGAAAGTGCAGCGCTTCGGCAACGGCAACGAACTGGCGCAACAGGCGGGTTTCGATCATCTGGGCTGTTCCTTCAGGTAGATGGCGGTGTGGGGCTTGATACGGCGCAGGTATCAATATCGCTGTTTTTCAGTATTAAACAGGACGGCCACGGGTTGTTAGGGTGGAGTGCCTATCAGGAGAACGCGACGATGGACTTTACAGGTAAAACCGCAATCGTGACCGGTGCCGCCCGTGGCTTGGGGTTCAGCTATGCGCGCGAGTTGGCGCGACTCGGCGCGCAGGTGGTAATCAGTGATGTCGGTGCCGACACCCTCGGCGATGGGGCTGATCCCCAGGTGGTACAGGCGGCCGCGCTGGCGCTGCAGGGTGAAGGCCTGCGGGTGGTTGGCCACGCGGGTGACCTGTCCGGCGAAGCGGGGTGTCGAGCGCTGATCGAGTGCGCCATCACGCATTTCGGGCAGCTCGATATCCTGATCCACAATGCTGGCTGGGTCGGCTATCAGCCCATCGAGGCCGCCGACGAGGCTTTCATCCGGCGGGCCATGGGCGTCAATGTCTATGCACCGATCTGGCTGTGCAAACACGCGTGGCAGCACCTCACGCGATCTGCCGCACCCCGCATTGTGCTGACCACCTCCGACCGTGCGATGTACACGCGCTACGTCCAGCCGGGCCTGGCGGCCTACAGCGCGGGGAAGATGGCGCAACTGGGGATCATGAATGCCTTGAGCGGGGAAGGGGCGGAGGCCGGGATCCTGGTCAATGCCATCTCACCCGTGGCCAAGACCCGCATGTGGGGCGTGACCGGCGAGCCGCACAACCTCAAGCCGGAATGGGTCACGCCTGGGGTGATCTTCCTGGCTTCGGCAGCGTGCCAGGACAGCGGCTATATCCTGCGTGCCAGCAACGGTCAGTTCACCGCCACGCGGTTCGCTGAAAATCCGGGGGTCGAGTATCCGGTTGACCTGGCGCGGGTCAACGCCTCGGACGCTGCGCATGTCGCCGCGTCATGGCAAGCCATCAAGGACTGTTGACGGTCACGCCAGGTAAAGCGTCAGGCCCTGAGCTTCATAGGGTTGCAGCAGGGCACGCGGCGTACTGGCCAATGCGACGATCGCGCTGACGTGCGCCAGCTCCACCACCTGGTAGGGCGACGCGGTGTTGAGCTTTTCCGAGGTGGCCAGCACGATGGTTTCTGCGGCCGCGTGACACAACGCGCGCTTGACCACTGCCTCTTCATAATCGCCGGTAGACAGGCCGGCATTCGGGTGCACGCTGCACACCCCCATGAAATACAGGTCGGCATTGACCCGGCCGATGGCCTCCAGCGTGGCCGCCCCCACCCCCACCAGTGAGTGGCGAAACAGCCGCCCGCCGAGCATGATCACTTCAATCTGCGGATGATCCACCAGGGCCATGGCAATCGACGGGCTGTGGGTGACCACGGTGGCATTCAGGTCCGCCGGCAAGTGATGGGCCAGTTGCAGGCACGTGGTACCGCCATCGATAAACACCACCTGGCCGGGCTGCACAAGTTGCGCAGCCGTCCGGCCAATGGCGATTTTTTCCTCGGGTACCAAGTGTTCCCGAACCGAAAAATCAGCCATCGCGGGGGATGCCGGCAAGGCGCCGCCGTGCACCCGCAGCAGCAAACCTTCCTTGGCCATTTCCCGCAGGTCACGCCGAATAGTGTCCTCGGAAACCTCCAGTGCCTGGCTCAACTCCTTGGCAATCAGCCGGCCGTCGCGGTGCAGCGTATCCAGCAGGTGTTGTTTACGTTGTTGGGTCAGCATCGGAAGCTTCCTGCACGTTTTTTCTTGACTGTGCACGATTTTGCACGACATGCTGAATAACACAAGACAAAAAGGTCCTGCCATGGAAAACAGTCCCGTCCGCATCCACGCCGAAGAACTGCTCTCGGATAATTGGTATGTGCTGAAAAAGTACACCTTTGACCTGCGCCGCCGCGACGGCAGTTGGCAGTCCCAGACCCGCGAGATCTATGACCGGGGCAATGGCGCGACGATCCTGCTGTACAACCGCGAGCGGCGCACGGTGTTGCTGATTCGCCAGTTCCGCATGCCTACCTACGTTAACGGCTACCACGGTTACCTGATCGAGTCTGCCGCCGGCCTGCTGGACAACGCCAGCCCCGAGGAACGCATTCGCCTGGAGGCGGAAGAAGAGACGGGCTACCGTGTGGGCCATGTAGAAAAGATCTATTCGGCCTTCATGAGCCCGGGCTCGGTGACCGAGCGCATTCACTTTTTCATCGGCGAATATCAGCCTGGCGACCGAGTCAGTGATGGCGGCGGGCTGGAGGATGAAGGTGAGGATATCGAAGTGCTGGAGTTGGGATTCGAGGAGGCCCTGGCCATGGTGGACAGTGCCGAGATCGTCGACGGCAAGACCATCATGTTGTTGCAGTACCTTGAATTGCGGATGTTGAAAGAGGGCTGGTGATGTCGCGTCGGTTATCGCTTGCGCTGGCGGTGTTGCTGGCGGGATACAGTGGTGTGAGCGCTGCGCAAACACCCGTCGGTGATGGTGGTGTTCCCGCGTTCTATACCTGGGCGGACAAGGTGCCCGCGTCACCCGGGCGGATGCTGCGCAGCGAACCGTTGACCGATCAGCAAAGCCTGGCCGAGGCGGGGCAGAATATTCGCATCCTGTACACGTCCACCGACGGTATCGATACCCATAAACGGATTGTCGTTTCCGGTGCGCTGTTCCTGCCCAAGGGCACACCGCCGCCGGGTGGCTGGCCGCTGATGGCGTGGGCCCACGGCACGGTGGGGAGTGCCGATATCTGCGCGCCGTCGTTCGCCGGTCGCAGCCCGCGGGATACGCGCTATCTCAATTATTGGCTGGCTCAGGGCTACGCGATTGTCGCTACCGATTACCAGGGGCTTGGGACGCCTGGCCTGCATCCGTATGGTTTGACCAGCCCGCTGGCCTATGGGGTGCTCGACAGCATTCGCGCGGTAGGGGCGGGTGGTTTCGAACTCTCCAAACGTGTGGTGGTGTTCGGGCAGTCACAGGGTGGCCGTGCTGCGTTTGCCACGGCGGTCTATGCGAAAGACTATGCGCCCGAGTTGGATATCGTGGGGGTGGTGGCGACCGGTACGCCTTACGCGGCTGCCCATAAAACGGGAGACGGTGCCGAGTTGGAAAAGGCCCGCAGTTCGGTGGTGCCGACCTTTGCCTATAACTTGCTGCGGCTGAGTACTGTCACGTTGTTTGATCCTGGGTTTGTGGCTGCGGATTACTTGAGCGAGCGTGCAGTGCCTGCGTTTGAGAGCAGCCGGCGGGATTGTTTGCATGCCATTGAGCAGCGGGTGATGGCTGATGGGCTCAGCTTCAATGACAGTTTCAAGCGGTCGCCGAAAGAGGCGCTCGACAAGGTTTATCGTGAGTCGGCGTATCCGACGTTGAAGACGGATATTCCGGTTTTTGTCGGTACGGGGGGGCGGGATCAGGATGTGTTTGTGCCTGGGCAAAAGGCGCTGGTCAGGGATGCGTGCAAGGTCGGGGACCGGATTGAATGGCATTTTTATCCTGAGCTGGATCACTCCGCTACGGTCAATGGTTCGCTCGTGGACTCGACGCCGTTTGTGCGTAAGGCGTTTGCGGGGGAGGTGATTGGTGGGAATTGTGGGGGGTAGCTTTTTTGGGGGGTATATCCGTTATTTGGGTA
>NZ_JACARS010000119.1:0-137 GCF_013386485.1 Pseudomonas sp. P7758
GTTCAAAGGCGTGATCAAGGAAATCCTGATCGGCGAAGTGGTGTCCGAGATCGACGTGCAAACCGCGTCGGGGATCGTGACGTCGGTGATTACCACACGCTCGGTGCGTGACCTGGAATTGAAGGTGGGCAGTGAAG
>NZ_JACARS010000119.1:192-20734 GCF_013386485.1 Pseudomonas sp. P7758
GTCGACATCTACAATGACTGATCCACCGCTTTCGCGAGCAAGCCCGCTCCCACATTTTGTTTTGCATACAGCCGTTGGAGGCTTAGTTGAGCCGAGGCCCGCCGCCCGATGGCCGGGATCCTGGCTTCTCATCCGAAGCATCCGGCAGTGCCTTGGGCGTTTCACTCGGGTCCTTGTAGTCCTTGTGCAAATCCCCATCCAGCCGGTTGCTCGACGAGCCGCCGCTTTGTGGTGTGGAGTCGAAATGCTCCCACTCCGATTGCTGGAAGCGAAACAGGCTGTCATCGGTCGGCGTGTCGCGGCCGTGGTAGTGGTGTATCTCGTAGTGGGCGTATTCGACCTTATCCGCCCAGTTGTCCTGCAGCAAACCGTCGCCGGCCAGGTCGCGGTACCAGTCGTTTTCCTTCTCGGTAGCCTTCTGTTTTTTATTGTGGTCGACGAAGTAACCGATGATCCCGCCTACCACCGCTAACACCACGCCCACCAGGAACAGCGGCCCGGTCAGCGCCGCCGCCGTGCCTGCGCCAAACAGCGCCGCCGCACCCAATACCCCGGCCGACGCGCCGAACGCACCGCCCGCCACTTGCAAGCCACCTGCGGCCTGAGCCAACGGGTCTTTGCTGTCCACGCCGCTTTTGATCGCCAGGGCGCCGAGCACAATGTCGGCAAAACCACCGGCAATGTCCGTCGCCGGGCCCAACACCTTGATCACGGAACCGGCGATCTTCGCCGATTGGGAGGCGCCAAGCTTGGCCGCACCGGCTGCCTTGAGGCCGTCATCCAGGTGAGTGGCGAGGCCTTCGGTAGCTTCGGTTACCGCCTTGTCGCCCTCGCCAAACAGCTTGGCCACGCCGTCGTACTGGCTGTCGGGAACCGCGTCCAGGGCCGCAGCGATTTCCTTGCTGACCTTTGAGTCGATCTCGGTGGGCTTGCTGAAGTCGATGACTTTGCCGGCCGCACCTTCCTTGCCCCAGATTTCCGGCAGGGTCTTGTCCAGGCCGAGGAAGTCCACCAGGCCGCCCTTGCCCAGGGCTTCGCCGATCTTGTCACCGAGCTTGACGAAGTGGCTGGCGCCGCCGGCAAAACTCAGGAAGTCCTTGGCGATGGTCATGCGTTGGGCCGGGGTTTCGCCGAGCTTGCCGCCTTTGCCCACCAGTTGGTAAATCCCCGAGAACAGGCTGACGCCGGCGCCCATCGAGCCGAGGATGCCTTTGCTGTTGAGGGTGTTGAACACTTCGCCGAGCATGCCGCGATCCGCCACCGGGATATACGGTTTGCTCAGGGCGGTTTTCACGTCGGCTTCGCTGATGGTGCCGCTGTTCTTGTAGACGTCGCCGAGTTCTTCCAGGGCCTTGGTCACGGCCGAGGATTTCTCCTTGCCCTCCAGGCCCTCGTTGAGGAATTTCTCCAGCACTTCCTGGCTGCGGCGCGGCAGGTCCAGCAGGTTGCCCTTGAGCACGCCCTTGAGCAGGCCGAACAGGTCCTTGGTGGCCAGTTCCTTGTTGTCGTCGGAGATCTTGCTCGGGTCCGAGAGAATCTCGTTGAGGTCGGTGGTGAGGCCGTCGGCCTGGATATTCTGCGCGGCCTTGGTGGCGGCTTCCGGATCGAACAGCGACAGCGAGGTCAGGGTGTTGCTCAGGTCCTGCTGGGCTTCGTGGCTCTTGCCCTGTTTTTGCAGGTCCTTGAGGTACAGCACATAGTCGGGGTTGCTGGTCAGGTCGAGAAGCTTCTGCTTGATCTCGTCCTTGTTGGGCAGGTGACTGATGGCGTCGTCCATCTTGGTCTTGTAGTCGGCCTGTACCGTCGGGTCCTTGAACAACTCGCCGATCTGCTCCTGCACCGCCTTGCCGTCGATGATGTCGTGCATGTCGGCGGAAGTGAGCTCGGTCTGCTTGTCATCGAACTCGCGCCAGGTGGTGTTGAACGGGCGCTTGGATTCTTCGTAGCCGGTGATGCCATGGCCGTTCTGGTAGGCGGCCTGGGCTTCCAGGGCACGGACCAGTTTGGCCCGTGGGTCGTCTTTGGGAATCGAGCCGTCCTTGACGCCGGCGCGGTAGGTGTCGATCAGTTCGGTGGTGGCCAGTTCGCTGACGCTCTGGGTCGGCGACTTGTCGTCGTCCTTGTCGGCATGCACGCCGGTGTCGAGGTTGAGCACGTCGAGCTCATCGTTGCTCGGCAGGTTGTACTTGGCGCGGGTCTCGTCGACGTTGCCGGCGCTCCAGGCTTCCCATTTCGCCACCACTTCCTCGTAGAGCTGCGGGCTGAGCTCCTTGGAGACGATGACCTTGCCTTCGCTGGTTTCATAGCGGATCAGGCCGTCCCCCAGCTCGTCGGGAGAACCGAAGGTGATCTCGGTGTTCTTCAGGAAGTCATTCGGCCCGGCCAGCTTGTAGCCGGCGTCTTCACTGGAGTGGATCTTGCTCCAGGTGTCCTGGGCGGTGGCCACGCTCTTGAACAGTTCCGGGCTGACGTCGGCCGATACGACGACCTTGGTGCCGTCGTGGGTTTCATAGGTCAGCACATTGCCTTGCTGGCCTTCGATCCAGCCGAAACCCTTGTAGTCGTTCAGCTCCGGCGCCTTGGTATTGGCGTCTGCCAGGCTCGAGCCGTCGTTGAGCGCGGACTCTACGGCGGCCTTTTTGTCGGGGTTGGTGTAGACCTCGTGCAAGCCTGCCAGGTAGTCGAACAGCTTGGGGTTGTCGTCGCGGGCCACGACCATTTTCTGGCCATTGCTTTCAAAGCGGATCAGGCCGGGGCCGACTTCATCCTTGGGGCCGACGGTGGTGCCGGCGTAGGGCGGCCACACTTCGTTGTCGCTGGCGCGCTTGTAGCCGGCGTCTTCGCTGCTGCCCAGGCCGGTGAAGCTTTCATAGGCTTCCTTGGCTTTCTGGAAGGCCTCCGGGTTGTCGCGCTGGCTGATGACGAATTTGTTGCCGTCCTGGGTCTCGTACCGGATCACGCCCGGCCCGGTTTCGTCGGGCGGGCCGAGGGATTTGTAGTCGCCGAGCTTTTCCGGGGCCGTGGCGTCGCCGCCCAGGCGCTGGTAGCCGGCGGCTTCGCTGGCGTTGACGCCGGAGAGTGCCTTGAAGTCGGCGCTGACTTGCTTGAACAGCTCGGGGCTGTCTTTTTCGCTGACGATGACTTTCTTGCCGTCCTGGGTTTCATAGCGGATCAGGCCGGGGCCGACTTCGTCCGCCGGGCCGATGGCCTTGTAATCCCCCAGGGTGGTGGGCGGCGCGGCGTCCTTGGCGGCCAGTTCATAGCCTTGTTCCTTGCTGGCAGCGAGCCCTTGCGCGGTTTTGTCGCCGGCCTCCACCTTCTTGTTGTTGGCGCTGTTCTTGAGCAGCACGTGGAACGCCGCGCCGGACTTGGGCGGTGTGAGAGGAAGGGCTTTGGGGTCGGTCGAGCGGTTGAGCGGCTGGGTCGTCATGCCATGGAACTCCTGCTGTTACCGGTGGGACGAATCGGCAAAAACAGTAACAGCAGGGGTTCGGCGGTCGTTGCGAAAAGTTGTGAATTGCGCCTTAACGGTGACGCAGGCTGCGTTCCAGGCGGGCGATGCCTTCTTCCAGCATGGCCCGTGGGCAGCCGAAGTTCAGGCGCACGAATTGCTGGCTGTCATCGCCGAATTCAATCCCGGCGCTCAAGCCGACCCTGGCCTGTTCGAGGAAGAACCGTTGCGGGTCGTCCAGGCCCAGGGCGCTGCAATCCAGCCAGGCCAGGTAGGTGCCTTGAGGCGCATGCATGACCACGCCGGGCAGGCGGGTTTGCACGGCGTTCAGCAGGTAATCGCGGTTGGCTTGCAGGTAGGCCACCAGCGCCTGCAGCCAGTCGCCGCAGTCGCTGTAGGCCGCACGCGTGGCTTCCAGGCCCAGGGGGCTGACGCTGTCGACCATGCCGCAGCGGGCTTGGTTGAAGCGCTCGCGGATCTCGGGATTCTGGATCACCGCGAAGCAGGTCTTCAACCCGGCGACGTTATACGCCTTGCTCGCCGACATCAGGGTGATGGTGCGCTGGGCAATCTCGGGGCTGAGGCTGGCGGTGGGAATATGCCGGCGGCCGTCAAAGCACAGCTCGGCGTGGATTTCATCGGAGACGATCAGCGCACCCTGGTCCAGGCAGGCGCTGGCCACGGCCAGCAGTTCCTCACGGGGGAAGACCTTGCCCATCGGGTTGTGCGGGTTGCTCAACAGCAGCGCCCCGGCGCCGGTGAGGGCTTCACGCATTGCCGGCAACGGCGTGAGGTACTCGCCTTCGGCGCTCAGCTCAAATGGCACTTCGATCTTCGGCAGGTTCCAGTGGCCGGGCGCCAGGCGGATCGGGCGATAGTTGGGGGTTTGCAACACCACCGGTTGGCCGGGCTGCACAAATGCGTGCAGCGCCATGTTGAAACCAGGCTCGACCCCCGGCAGGAACAGCAACTCATCCGGCTGTACGCGCCAGGCGTACTTGGCCCACAGATCGGCGACGATCGCCTCGCGCACGCCATCGCAGGCCACGCTGTAGCCGAGGATCTGCTGACCCAGTCGCTCGTGCAACGCTTGAAGCACGGCCGGTGGGGCAGCGATGTCCATGTCGGCAATCCACATCGGCAGAACGTCTTGCGGGTAACGACTCCACTTGGTGCTGCCGGTGCCGAGGCGGGAGTGGATCGTGTCGAAATCAAAGCTCATGGGTGGCTCGTATCAGGGAGGCGGGCGTAGAAATGGCGCTGATTCTAGCGCCATTAATTTTACGCGCCAGCGCTGATTGCCGCCCGGGCGCCCGCTTGCCGGTCAAATGCCTCGGCCAACTGCGTGTGGGCCTGTTCCAGGCTGCGCTGCACGGCGGCTGCGCCACGCACCATGGCCCCCAGATAGACGAAATCCACCGCGTGAATGCCCACGGTTCCAAGGATCGCCTGCAGGTAGGGCGTGAGGAAGTCGGGCTCGCGGTTTTTTCGCGAACTGCCGGAGCTGACCAGCACAAAGGTGCGCCGGTCCTTGAGCAGGCCAACTTTCTCAAACTGCGGATTCACCGTGAAACTGCGGTGGATGCGCACCACATGGTCGATCCAGCACTTGAGGGCCGCCGGCACCGTGAAATTGTGCACGGGGGTGCAGATGATCAACAGGTCACAGGCTTCCAGCTCGACAATCAGTTGCTCGGAGCGCTCGGTTGCCGGGCCGCTCAGGCCGCCGGGCGTGGTCAGGGCGTTGGCGTATTCCCGAGTCAGCGCCGGCAAGCCCTGGCCGCCGTAGTCGCGTTCGACCACTTCGGCCTCGGGTGCCTGTTCGCGGAGCAGGGCGCGGGCCAGGCGGAAGGTCTGGGCGGCCTTGCCGTGGGGGCTGAAGCTCAGTAGCAGGGCGCGGGTCATTGGTCGAGGTCCTGTGAAAAGTGCATCCCCAGTGGCAGCAGGCCCTGGCGAAAATAGAAGCGTTGGGCCAGGGCCATGTGCATGCCGGTGTCCAGCACCAGGTAGCGATAGCCCAGGCGGCGGGTGTGCTGGCGTACCTCGTCCAGCAGGCGCGCACCCAGGCGTCGGCGTTGCAGGGAGGCGTCCACCACCAGGTCATCGACGTAGATAAAGCGCCCATACAGCAGGTTTTCCGTCAGGCGATAACCGGCCAGGCCCAGCACCTGGCCGTTTTCCCGGGCGGCCAGCAGGCGGTAGCCGGTTTCGCGCTGGCGCTGAATCTGCTGGACGAAGGCGTGCGGGTCTTCGAGCTTTGGCCGCAGTTGCTGCATAACGGCAAAGCAGGCCAGGCAGTCGGCGTCGCTTTCGATGTGCACAAACTCAACAGAGTCATTCATGGTTGCCGTGCTCCATGTGCGCTTTTACGGCGGCAGGGACTTTGCGAAAGCTGATGGCGACGCGGTTCAGGGCGTTCATCAGGGCGATAGCCAGGGTCAGGTCGGCAATTTCCTTGTCATCGAAGAGGGCCTTGGCCTCGGCATAGTGTTCGTCCGGCACCTCGGTTTGTGCGACCTGGGTGACCGACTCGGCCCAAGCTAACGCGGCGCGTTCACGCGGGCTGAACAACGGCAACGCTTCGCGCCAGGCGGCCAGCAGCATCAGCTTTTCCAGGCTCACGCCCTGTTTGAGCAGGTCGCGCGAATGTGAGTCCAGGCAGTAGGCGCAGCCGTTGAGTTGCGAGACCCGCAGGTACACCAGGTCAATCAATTCCTTCTCCAGGTCGCAGCCGTGGATGTAGCTGTGCACCGAGCCAAGGGCCTTGTAGCCGACGGGCGCCGCCAGGGCGTAGTCGAGACGGTGTTGCATGGGGTGCTCCTTGTTTTGTGAAGTGATGCCGTCAGTGTGGCGGCCGGGTCGCCGGCTCAATAGGGCCAAGAATGGACAAGCGGGTTGGGACAAGATCAGACTTCAGGGCTGATTCACTGTGAGCCGGATAACGATGTCGTCACTGCCCAAATACCAGGAGATCTACCGGCGCTTTCGCCAGGCCATCGACCAGGGCCAACTGCGCCCCGGTGAGCGGGTGCCGTCGGTGCGCAGCCTGGCCCAGGAACTGAAGGTGGCCCGGGGCACCGTGGAGACGGCCTACCAGTTGCTGGTGAGCGAAGGGTTCTTCCTGGCGCGGGGCCAGGCGGGAACAGTGGTGGCCGAGGCGCTGCCGCAGCGCTCGATCAAGTCGTTGCCGGTTGAACCCGAACCCGTGGCGCCGGCGTCGGCCCCGCGCTTGTTGCAGTTGGGCTTGCCGGCGCTCGACAGCTTTCCGCGCAAGCTGTGGGCGCGGCTGGTCACCCGGCAAGTGCGCCGAGTCGATGTGAACAGCCTGGCCATGGGCGATGTGCGTGGTGCCCGCTCGCTGCGTGTGGCGATCGCGCAATACCTGGCGCTGTACCGGGGCGTGGAATGTTCGCCGGAGCAGGTGTTCGTGTGTGCCGGTTACTCGGCGTGCCTCGCGCTGGTGTGTGATGCGCTGCAGATGGCCGGCCAGCCATGCTGGTTCGAAGACCCGGGCTACCTGCATGCGCGGCAACTGCTGCTGCACTTGGGGGTGCAGTTGGTCCCGGTGCCGGTGGACCACGACGGGCTTGATGTGGAGGAGGGCGTACGGCGTGCGCCCGGCGCCCGGCTGGCGATTGTCACCCCGGCCCACCAGAGCCCGCTGGGGGTGGCCCTCGGTACTGCGCGGCGCCATCGCTTGCTCGATTGGGCACAGGCCCACGGCGGCTGGGTGGTGGAAGACGACTACGACAGTGAGTTTCGCTACAAGGGCCAGCCCCTGGCCGCGCTCAAGAGCCAGGACATGGCCGACCGGGTGATCTACTCCGGCAGTTTCAGCAAGATGCTCTTCCCGGGGCTGCGCCTGGGTTATCTTGTGGTGCCTCGGGCGCTGCTCCCGGCCTTTGAGGCCAGCGCCGGCGTGCTGCAAAACCGCAGCGCCGAATTGTTGCAAGCCACCACGGCGGACTTTCTCGACCAGGGCCATTTCACCCGCCACCTGAAAAAAATGCGCCAGCTCTACACCGCGCGGCGCGGCTTTCTGGTGGAGGCACTGGCCAGTCATTGCGGGGCGCTTTTGCAGGTGGATGAGCAGTCCGGCGGGATCAACCTGCTGGCGCGGCTGCGGGTGGACGTCTGCGATCAGGCCGTCGCTGCGGCCGCCGCACGTGCCGGGCTGGGGATACAGGCCGTGTCGGGCTGGAGTATCGAGCCCGGTGGTCAGCAAGGTCTGTTGATGGGCTTCACCAACCTGGCGACTCGCCAGCAAGCGGTGGAAGCGGCGCTGGTGTTGCGCGAGGTCATCGACGGCGCTTTATGAACACCGGTTGAACATCTTCATTCGCCACATCGGCCCCGAGCTTCTACCCTGAAGGCATAGCCCTCAGGACGCCAAGCGCTCATGTACAAAGACCTGAAGTTCCCGGTTCTGATCGTACACCGCGACATCAAGGCCGACACCGTTGCCGGCGACCGCGTCCGGGGCATCGCCCGGGAGCTTGAGCAGGAGGGCTTCAGTATCTTTTCGGCGGTGGACTACGCCGAGGGTCGCCTGGTGGCTTCGACCCATCACGGCCTGGCCTGCATGCTGATTGCCGCCGAGGGGGCCGGGGAAAATACCCATCTGATGCAAAACATGGTGGAGCTGATCCGCCTGGCGCGGGTGCGGGCGCCAAACCTGCCGATCTTCGCCCTCGGTGAGCAGGTCACCCTGGAAAACGCCCCGGCCGATGCCATGAGCGAGCTGAACCAGTTGCGGGGCATTCTTTATCTGTTTGAAGACACCGTGCCGTTTCTTGCCCGGCAAGTGGCCCGTGCGGCTCGCGCCTACCTGGATGGCCTGTTGCCGCCATTCTTCAAGGCCCTGGTGCAGCACACGGCGGATTCCAATTATTCCTGGCACACCCCCGGTCACGGCGGCGGCGTGGCCTATCGCAAGAGCCCGGTGGGGCAGGCGTTTCATCAGTTCTTCGGGGAAAATACCCTGCGTTCGGACTTGTCGGTGTCGGTGCCGGAGCTCGGCTCGCTGCTGGACCACACCGGCCCGTTGGCCGAAGCCGAGGCCCGGGCAGCGCGCAACTTCGGCGCCGATCACACCTACTTCGTGATCAATGGCACTTCCACCGCCAACAAGATCGTCTGGCACTCGATGGTGGGCCGGGATGACCTGGTGCTGGTGGACCGCAACTGTCACAAGTCGGTGTTGCATTCGATCATCATGACCGGCGCCATCCCGCTGTACCTGTGCCCGGAGCGCAATGAACTGGGGATCATCGGGCCGATTCCCCTGAGCGAGTTCAGCCCCGAGTCGATCCGCGCCAAGATCGACGCCAGCCCGCTGACCCGAGGCCGACCGGCCAGGGTCAAGCTGGCGGTGGTCACCAACTCCACCTATGACGGCCTGTGCTACAACGCCGAGCTGATCAAGCAGCAACTGGGCAACAGCGTCGAGGTGCTGCACTTTGACGAGGCGTGGTACGCCTACGCGGCGTTTCATGAGTTCTTTGCCGGGCGCTACGGCATGGGCACCTCGCGCACGCCCGAGAGCCCGCTGGTGTTCACCACGCACTCCACCCACAAGCTGCTGGCGGCGTTCAGCCAAGCGTCGATGATCCATGTGCAGGATGGCGGCGTGCGCAAGCTGGACCGCGACCGCTTCAACGAAGCGTTCATGATGCATATTTCCACCTCGCCGCAGTACAGCATCATCGCCTCCCTGGACGTGGCCTCGGCGATGATGGAAGGCCCGGCGGGGCGTTCCTTGCTGCAGGAGATGTTTGACGAAGCCCTGAGCTTCCGACGTGCCCTGGCCAACCTGCGCCAGCACATCGCCGCTGAAGACTGGTGGTTTTCCATCTGGCAGCCGCCGCTGGTGGCGGGCATTGACCGGGTGGTGACGGCGGACTGGCTGCTGCAACCCCAGGCCGACTGGCATGGCTTTGGCGATATCGCCGAAGACTACGTGCTGCTGGACCCGATAAAAGTCACCCTGGTGATGCCTGGCCTGAACGCCGGCGGGGCTTTGAGCGAGTGCGGAATTCCCGCTGCGGTGGTCAGTAAATTCCTCTGGGAACGTGGGCTGGTGGTGGAAAAGACCGGGCTGTATTCGTTCCTCGTGCTGTTTTCCATGGGCATCACCAAAGGCAAGTGGAGTACCCTGCTCACCGAACTGCTGGAATTCAAGCGCAGTTATGACGCCAACGTGAGCCTTGCTGTCTGTTTGCCATCGGTGTTTCAGCAGGGCCCGGCGCGGTATCAGGGATTGGGTTTGAAGGATCTGTGCGACCAGTTGCACAGCTGTTACCGCAGCAATGCCACGGCCAAGCACCTGAAGCGGATGTACACGGTACTGCCGGAAATCGCGATGAAACCGGCCGACGCCTACGACCTGTTGGTCAAGGGCGAAGTCGAGGCGGTGTCCATCGACGCTTTGCCAGGTCGGGTCGCAGCGGTCATGCTGGTGCCTTACCCGCCGGGCATTCCGTTGATCATGCCGGGTGAGCGCTTTACCGAATCGACTCGCTCGATCATTGATTACCTGGCGTTTGCCAGGACGTTCGATAGCAGTTTCCCCGGCTTTGTTGCCGATGTTCATGGACTGCAACACGAAGATGACGGCAGTGGTCGTTGTTACACCGTCGACTGCATCAAGGGTTAAGGATGTTTATGCAAGCTGTAATGAACCCGAAGTACCCGGGCCTCAGTGTCCGGGTGGCTGACGAAGGATTTGACGCCTACGTGTGGGGGAACGACTTCAGCTTTGAAGTCAACGCCTACGGCAAGCCGGAAATGGGCAAGCGCGTCGACCAGTGGGCGGTGGAGCGTATCGTGCCATACCGCAAATGCTACGGCATCGACCCCGAGGAGTTCGCCAGCTTCCGTGACGCGGCCGACAGTGCGGTGTTCATGGCCTACCTCGATGACCGGCCCGTGGGGCATATCGTGGTCAGCACCAACTGGAACGGCTTTGCCCACGTGGATGAACTGGCGGTGGTCTTGCCCGCGCGGCGCCACGGGGTGGCCAAGGCGTTGCTGGACGTGGCGCAGTTCTGGAGCCGCAAGAAGAACCTGCCGGGGATGATGCTGGAGACCCAGAACAACAACCTCGGTGCCTGCCGGCTGTATGAGCGCTGCGGGTATGTGATGGGCGGGATCGACCACCTGCGCTATCGCGGGATTGATCCGCAGACGCGCGAAGTGGCGATTTTCTGGTATCGGTTGTTCAAGACAGAATTGGAAGCAGTCTGAGCTTCACCGATCAACTGTAGGAGCCGTCGAGCCCCAGCGAGGCCGCGATAGCGGTAGGTCAGGCAACCTCTTTATCGACAGTGCCGCCGCCTTCGCAGCCTCGCCAAGGCCCGGCAACTCCCACATTCACGGCAATGTGCTTGTCAGCAGGTTTTCAGCCTTCTCGGTGACAATCTCCAGCAGCGCATTCAAGGCGGGCGATGGCTCGCTGCCCTTCAGGGTCAACGCATACAAGGTCACCACAATCGGCGGTGACAACGGGCACGCATCCAGCCCGGCTTCCCGTGCTCCGCTGGCGGTGAACGGGTCGACAATCGCCAGGCCTTCCCCGGCTTCTACCATGCTGCGCATCATCTGATACGTCTGCACCCGCGTTTGCACCACCGGCAGCGGGCGCAGGGCCTGCAGCTTGCTGTCCAGCAGGCGGCTCAGCGGGTCCTGGCCTTCAAGGCCGATCATCGACTGCCCGGCCAACTCCTGTAGCGCAATGTATTTCTGCCGCGGCTTCAGCCAGCCATGGGGCGCGAGCAATTGCAGCTTGCCATGGGCCAGCGGTTGGCTGTGGATTTGCAGGTGTTCCGGGTCGTGCAGGCTCAGACCGAGGTCGGCTTCGTGCAGCAGCAGGCTTTTGACGATATCCCGGGTGGAATGGCTGGAGAGGTTGCACGGCGTGTCTTGGAAACGTCGGCGCAGCACAGCGATCGCCTGGGGCAGCAGTTGATTGGCCAGCGGCGGGGTGCACAGTGCGCGCAAGGGCGGGGCATGATGGTGCTTAAGGCTGCTGGCCAGGCGTTGCACCGGCTCAAGGGCTGCATAGAGGTGGGCGATTTCGGCCTGCAGCTCAAGGGTTTCCCGGGTGGCCTGCAAGCGTCCGCGCACGCTGGCGAACAGCATGAAGCCCAATTGCAGCTCGGCATCCTTGAGGGTTGCGTCCACATCGGCCACGGGCAGTTGCAACCATTCGGCGGCGGTGCCGAGGTGTCCGGTCTGTAAAATCGCTTGAATGATTTCGATATGACGTAAACGCATGGCCGGAGTCTATGTTCAGCGCGACGTGGATTCAATGGCTCAGGCTCGGGCGTGGAAAAAAGACCCGCCACGGCAGCGCCCCAACTAGACTTGCACGATCAAGTCCCTTGGCGCCTGCAACCAGCAGGTCATACAAAGGGCGTATCAACCAGAGGATCCACGGGGGAGCCTTATCGATGCTCGGTAAAACAGACACGCGCGGGTTTTCGTTGTGGGACCTGCTGGTGGTGGTGCTGGTGGTCGGTGTGTTGGCGGTTGCGGTGGGGCCGCGGATCTTCGGCGACGTGACTCAGTCGGAAATCGCCACGGCCAAGGTCCAGTTGAAAGAGCTGGGCAAGGCAGTCGAGCGTTTTCATCAAGATGTAGGGCGTTATCCTACCGACGACGAGGGTCTGGCGGTGTTGACGGTTCAGCCAGCGGGAGAAGGGAAGTGGCGGGGCCCCTATCTCAAGGATCAGGACATGCTGACGGACCCTTGGGGCGTGGCCTATCAGTACCACTATCCTCCCAGCCAGGCCAAAACCCACTTTGATCTGTTCTCGTTCGGCAAGGACCGGACACTGGGAGGCGTCGGCGATAATGTTGATATCGCCTATGGGGAATAAGGTCTTATGAAGCGTGGGTCGTTGCCGATTCGCGTTTGATGACGGTGCCCGACTGAATCAGCCTGAACTCATCGCCATCCAGTTTTTCTACGCGGTCGCCAATGGCCAGCTTGTAGGTGGTGGTGGGCGCCGAGCCAGCCAGGCCGTCGAGGGGCGGGTTGGATTCCTGGAACTCATGCACCGAATAAACGCGACCTTCCGCGTCTCTGGCATGGAACTGTCCGACAAGTACTGCTGCCATCTGTTTAGAACCTCTGGAGATAAACACTCGATTTGCGGTTCTGTAGACCGTAGGAGAGCGGGGTAGTTTACCTATTGAAAAAAAATACTATTCGTTGACTTTTTCAGACATTACTTACAAATCCATCTGCGGTGTAAACGTCCCTGGGGATTGCAAAAACGCGCTGGTGATAGCGTCGCGCAGGCTCTATAACTACAAACTCCTTAAGTCAGAAATCGGGAAACCCCAATGAGCAAGGTCTACACGATTGCCGTACTGGTCGGCAGCTTGAGAAAAGAGTCGATCAACCGCAAGGTCGCACTGGCACTGGCCGAGTTGGCGCCCGCCAACCTCAAGTTGAACATTGTCGAAATTGGTGATTTGCCGCTCTACAACGAGGACATCGACGGTGCTGCACCGCCGGCAGCCTACAGTAGTTTCCGTCAACACGTGCGTTCATCCGACGCGGTGCTGTTTGTGACCCCCGAATACAACCGCTCCGTGCCGGGTGTATTGAAGAATGCGATTGACGTCGGTTCACGTCCTTATGGCCAAAGTGTCTTCAGCGGCAAGCCGGGTGCGGTGATCAGTGTGTCTCCCGGAGCCATCGGCGGTTTTGGGGCCAATCACCATTTGCGCCAGTCGCTGGTGTTTCTCGATGTGCCGTGCATGCAGCAGCCGGAAGCCTATCTGGGCGGTGCGGGCAGCGTGTTCGATGAGTCGGGCAAGGTCTCGGAAAAGACCAAGCCGTTTTTGCAGGCGTTTATTGATGCCTACGGCAAGTGGGTGGAAAAGCAAAGCGCATAAGTAACCTGTAGGAGCGAGCTTGCTCGCGAAGATCGTTAACGATGACGCGGGCTAGTTGAAAGCTCGCGTCGCCTGGACGTTCTTCGCGAGCAAGCTCGCTCCTACAGTGGCGGGACTTATCTGAGCCAGTTGGTTTTCGCCAACTCGATCACTTCATCACCACGCCCGCTCATCACCGCCTTGAGCATGTACAGGCTGAAGCCCTTGGCCTGTTCCAGCTTGATGCTGGGCGGCATCACCAGTTCCTGAGTGGCGGTGACTACGTCCACCAGCACCGGGCCGTCATGGGCCAGGGCGCGGCGCAGGGCCGGTTCGAGGTCTTCGGACTGTTCGACGCGAATGCCGAGGATGCCCATAGCGTTGGACATGGCGGCAAAGTCCGGGTTTTTCAGCTCGGTGCCGGTATCCAGGTAGCCTGCTGCTTTCATCTCCATGGCGACGAAGCCCAAAGAAGAGTTGTTGAACACCACCAGCTTCACCGGCAGGTTCAACTGCGCCAGGCTGATGAAGTCACCCATCAGCATGGTGAACCCACCGTCGCCGGACATCGAAATCACTTGGCGCCCGGGAAACGCGGCTTGCGCACCGATGGCCTGGGGCATGGCGTTGGCCATCGAGCCATGGTTGAACGAGCCGATCAACCGGCGCTTGCCGTTCATTTTCAAGTAACGCGCCGCCCAGACTGTCGGCGAGCCAACGTCGGCGGTGAAGATTGCGTCGTCGTCCGCCAGTTCGCTGAGCAGGCGCGCAACGTATTGCGGGTGAATTGGCCGGCCGGCCTTTGACGGTTCCGCCAGGTCATCCAACCCTTGGCGGGCTTTTTCATAATGCTTGAGCGAGGTTTCGAGGAAGCTGCGGTCCGTCTTGCGGGTCAGGCGCGGCAGCAGCGCCTGGATGGTCTCGCTGACGTCAGCTGCAATGCCCAGGTCCAGCGTGGCACGTCGGCCCAGTGCCTGCGGGTTGCGGTCGACCTGGATGATCTTCGCGTCGGTCGGGTAGAACTGGCGATACGGGAAGTCGGTGCCGAGCATGATCAGCGTGTCGCAGTTGAGCATGGCGTGGTAGCCGGAGCTGAAGCCGATCAGGCCGGTCATGCCGACGTCGAACGGGTTGTCCCACTCCACATGTTCCTTGCCGCGCAGGGCATGCACCACGGGCGCGCCGAGGGCGTCGGCCAGGGCCACCACCTCATCGTGGGCGCCGGCACAGCCGCTGCCACACAGCAGGGTGACTTTGCCGCTGTGTTCGAGGATGTCGGTGAGGCGTTGCAGGTCCTGTTCCGCCGGCAACGTGCGCGGTGCCAGCAGGGCCGGCCACGGTTTGAATTTATCTTCTACTTCCAACAGTGACACATCCCCGGGAATCACCACCACCGCAACGCCGCGATTGAGGATCGCCGAGCGCATGGCACGGTGCAGCACGTGAGGCATCTGCTCGGGGTTGGTCACCAGCTCGATAAAGTGGCTGCACTCCTTGAACAGCTCCTGGGGATGGGTCTCCTGGAAGTAGTTCAGGCCGATCTCGGAGGAGGGGATCTGTGCGGCAATGGCCAGCACCGGCACGTGGTTGCGATGGCAATCGAACAGGCCATTGATCAAGTGCAGGTTGCCGGGGCCGCAGCTGCCGGCGCATACGGTCAGCTCGCCGGTGGCGGCGGCTTCGGCACCGGCGGCAAACGCGGCCACTTCTTCGTGGCGCACATGCATCCACTCGATGCTGTCCATGGTGCGCAGGGAGTCGGTCAGGCCGTTGAGGCTGTCGCCGGTCAGGCCCCAGATGCGCTTGATGCCCGCCTGTTCAAGGGTGGTCGCCAATTGCTGGGCCAGGGTGATTTTCGCCATGAAGAACTCCAATCGTCAGTGAGGGTAAAAAGCTGCTGATCAGTTAAGGACAGTTCCATGGCGCTGAATGCTCCCCGCTCAATGTGAAGAATTGGTCATCGCAGCGCGATATTGCCGAGTGCGGCGGGCGATAAACAGTTGGTCTTTTATCAACGCCAGCAGCGGCGTCACCCCGGGTTTCGGCTGGCGGCCACGGCTCAGGCGGCGAAGCTGATAGCGCACCACTGCCATGCTCGCCAGGCTGGCCAGGGGTTTGCGCTTCCAGCGGATCGGCGGCAATTGCGGGTTGAGATCGCGGCCGGCGCGCCATTGCTTGATCAGGTGCGGCTCCAGGGTCAGCGCGGTGGCGATCCCGGCCATGGCGATGCCGCTGTCCAGGACTTGCTGCACGATCGGCAAGCGCCGGATGCCGCCGGTGACCATCACCGGCATGTTGGCGACTTTCGCCAGGTCGCTGGCCATCTCGATGAAATAGGCTTCGCGGGCCAGGGTGCGTCCGTCGCGAGCCTCGCCTTGCATGGCCGGGGCTTCGTAGCTGCCGCCGGACAGTTCCAGCAGGTCGATGGCCAGCGGGTTGAGCAGCTCGACCACGGCATGGGCGTCGGCGGCGTCGAAGCCACCGCGCTGGAAGTCGGCGGAATTGAGTTTCACCGCCACGCAGAAATCCGCGCTCACGGCGGCGCGCACGGCTTTGATCACTTCCAGCAACAGCCGAGCGCGGTTTTCAACGCTGCCGCCCCAGCGATCTGTGCGCTGGTTGCTCAAGGGCGAGAGAAACTGGCTGAGCAGGTAGCCGTGGGCCGCATGTATCTGCGCACCGCTGAAGCCGGCCTTTTCGGCGAGACGCGCGCTGGTGGCGAAGCGCGTGATGACGTCCTGGATATCGTCCTCGGTCATGGCCTTGGGTTGGGCGAACATCTTCGAAAAGCCGCCGAGATCGAGGGCCACCGCCGAAGGTGCCAGGGCCTGCTGGCCGAGGTTGGCCATGGTCTGGCGACCCGGGTGGTTGAGCTGCACCCAGAACTGCGCGCCCTTGGCCCGGCCAATCGCGGCCCATTGGCGAAACTTGTCCAGGTGACGTTCGTCTTCCAGCACCACGCCGCCGGGGCCGGTCATGGCGTGGCGGTCGATCATCACGTTGCCGGTCAGGATCAGGCCGGGCTCGCCGTCGGCCCAGGCTTGATACAAGCGCATCAGGGCCTCGGAAGGCGCCTGGTTCGCATCCGCCATGTTCTCTTCCATCGCCGCCTTGGCGATGCGGTTACTGATGAGCTGGCCGTTGGGCAATTGCAACGCTTCAAAGGGCGACATGCTTGACTCCTCACATTGGGAGCGCTCAGGCTAAGCTTAAAGGTCACTTTAAGGTCAATGGGGTTGGCGATGAATATTGGTGAACTGGCGGAACGCAGCGGCTTGGCAGCCTCGAAGATTCGTTTTTACGAAGCCCAAGGGCTGATCCAGGTCGAGCGGCAAGGTAATGGCTATCGCCGTTATCCCATGCAGACGTTGCAGACGCTGCAATTGATCCAGGGCGCTCAGCGCGCCGGTTTCAGCTTGCAGGAGTTGAAGACGCTGATGCCCGACGATTCGCCGAGCGAGGCGAAACGCGCCGATATCGTCTTGAGGCTTGAGCGCAGAATTGCGCAGATAGAAGAGCTTCAAGCCCGAATGGACCAGAGCAAGGCAGAGTTACGCGCGGTGATCGCTACGATCCAGGCACACCCGGAAGGCACGCCGTGCACCCAGGCGCAGGACAAGGTCTGGGCCTCAATCGAGGCGCATAAAAAAACGCCGCGCATCTGACGATACGCGGCGTTCGTTTACAGCAACAAAACCTTAGGCTTGAACCACAGGGATGTTGGCGCTTGCAGCAATTTCACGGAACTCGGCGATCTGGTCAAAACTCAGGTAGCGATACACGTCGCTGGCCATGGTGTTGATCTTCGCGGCGTATTCCATGTACTCCTCGACGGTCGGCAGGCGACCCAGGATGGAAGCCACCGACGCCAGCTCGGCCGAAGCCAGGTAGACGTTTGCGCCGTCACCCAGACGGTTCGGGAAGTTACGGGTCGACGTCGATACAACTGTCGAGTTCGGCTCTACACGTGCCTGGTTACCCATGCACAGCGAGCAGCCCGGCATTTCCATGCGCGCGCCAGCCTTGCCGTAGATGCCGTAGTAGCCTTCTTCGGTCAGTTGGTGAGCGTCCATCTTGGTCGGCGGCGACAGCCACAGACGGGTTGGCAGCTGACCCTTGACCTGATCCAGCAGTTTACCGGCAGCGCGGAAGTGACCGATGTTGGTCATGCACGAACCGATGAACACTTCGTCGATCTTCTCGCCAGCAACGCTGGACAGCAGACGGGCGTCGTCCGGATCGTTTGGCGCGCAGAGCACAGGCTCCTTGATGTCGGCCAGGTCGATCTCGATGATTTCAGCGTATTCGGCGTCAGCATCGGCAACCATCAGCTCAGGGTTGGCAACCCAGGCTTCCATCGCTTGGGCACGACGTTCCAGGGTGCGCGCATCGCCGTAGCCTTCACCGATCATCCAGCGCAGCAGGGTGATGTTGGAGTTCAGGTACTCGGTGATGGATTCTTTCGACAGCTTGATGGTGCAACCGGCAGCCGAACGTTCAGCCGAGGCGTCGGACAGCTCGAAGGCTTGTTCGATGCTCAGGTTATCCAGGCCTTCGATTTCCAGGATGCGGCCGGAGAAGGCGTTCTTCTTGCCTTTCTTCTCTACGGTCAGCAGGCCAGCCTGGATCGCGTAGTAAGGAATGGCGTGAACCAGGTCACGCAGGGTGATACCAGGTTGCATTTCACCTTTGAAACGCACCAGGATCGATTCCGGCATGTCCAGGGGCATGACGCCGGTGGCGGCGGCGAACGCTACCAGGCCGGAACCGGCCGGGAACGAAATGCCCATCGGGAAACGGGTGTGGGAGTCACCACCGGTACCGACGGTGTCCGGCAGCAGCATGCGGTTCAGCCAGCTGTGGATGATGCCGTCGCCCGGACGCAGCGATACGCCGCCACGGGTCATGATGAAGTCAGGCAGGGTGTGGTGGGTGGTCACGTCGATCGGCTTTGGATAGGCCGCGGTGTGGCAGAACGACTGCATTACCAGATCGGTGGAGAAGCCCAGGCACGCCAGGTCTTTCAGTTCGTCACGGGTCATGGGACCGGTGGTGTCCTGGGAGCCGACGGTGGTCATCTTCGGTTCGCAGTAGGTGCCTGGACGAACGCCAGCCACGCCGCAGGCCTTGCCGACCATTTTCTGCGCCAGGGTGTAGCCCTTGTCGCTTTCAGCCGGGGCTTCCGGCAGCTTGAACAGGGTCGAAGGTGGCAGACCCAGCTCGGCACGTGCCTTCTCGGTCAGGCCACGGCCGATGATCAGCGGGATACGACCGCCGGCACGGACTTCGTCCAACAGGACCGGAGTCTTCATTTCGAAGGTGGTCAGGACTTCATCGCTGTTGTGCTTGGTGACTTTGCCAGCATGCGGGTACAGGTCGATCACGTCGCCCATGTTCATGTTGGTAACGTCGAACTCGATTGGCAGTGCGCCGGCATCTTCCATGGTGTTGTAGAAGATGGGGGCGATCTTGCTGCCGAAGCAGAAGCCGCCAGCGCGCTTGTTCGGCACGTAAGGCACGTCGTCGCCGAAGAACCACAGTACCGAGTTGGTGGCCGATTTACGCGACGAACCGGTACCGACCACGTCACCGACGTAGGCGATCGGGAAGCCCTGGCCGCGCATTTCTTCGATCTGCTTCATCGGGCCGGTCTTGCCTTGCTCATCCGGCACGATGCCTTCACGGGCCATTTTCAGCATGGCCAGGGCGTGCAGCGGGATGTCAGGACGGGACCAGGCGTCCGGGGCAGGGGACAGGTCGTCGGTGTTGGTTTCGCCGGTGACCTTGAACACGCGCAGGCTGATCTTGTCGGCCAGGGTCGGGCGGTTCTTGAACCACTCGCCGTCGGCCCAGGACTGGATCACGGCTTTGGCGTGTTCGTTGCCGTTCCTGGCTTTTTCCGCGACGTCGTGGAAAGCATCGAACATCAGCAGGGTGTGCTTGAGTTGGGCGGCAGCGACGGGGGCCAGGGTGGCGTCGTCCAGCAGCTCGACCAGGGTCACGATGTTGTAGCCGCCTTGCATGGTGCCGAGCAGTTCAACAGCGCGTTTCTTGTCGATCAGGGGAGAAGTGGCTTCGCCCTTGGCCAGGGCAGACAGGAAACCGGCCTTGACGTAGGCAGCTTCGTCAACGCCTGGTGGAATGCGGTTGGTGATCAGGTCAACGAGGAATTCTTCTTCGCCAGCCGGGGGATTTTTCAGCAGCTCGACCAGGCCTGCGGTTTGTTCGGCGTTAAGCGGCTGGGGAACGATACCCAGGGCTGCACGCTCTTCGATATGTTTGCGGTAGGCTTCAAGCACAGTTATTACCCTCATCAGTGGTCCCACGGGACGCTCATCCAGAAAAGCACGGCACGCATGCGCTCAGGGGCTTTTTGGGCCGTAGAGCCAGCGCTGCCGGCAATCCTCACAGAAGCTGCTTTCAAAGTTTTACGCCTGCAGAACGGAGCTGATGAGGGTTGGCGCTGGCTATTTACCGGGTAAATAACCATCGCCAACACCGTTCTTTAGGAACGACTGTGCTCGTGACGCTTTGAAAACAGCTTCCAACGGATTATTGGCGCCTTACAAGGCCGGATGATTCTACGGCAAAAAAATTCTAAACGTAAGTTGCCGCGCCAAGTTTGCAGGGTGATCAACCTTAGACAAAGGGCTAACATGTGCAACTGTTTCGCTGATTTGTGCGTTGTCGACCATGTCTAACCAAACCATCAAGACCCCCTGCGTTGGCCTGTGCTCCACGGTTTACGGCGATCTTGTGTGCCGGGGGTGCAAGCGGTTTCACCATGAGGTGATTCAGTGGAACGGGTATAACGAGGAAGAAAAACGTGCGGTGTGGCTGCGGCTGGAGCAGTTGTTGGTGCAGGTGATGGCCGGGAAGCTTGAGGTGTTTGACCCTAAAATGCTGCGGGGGCAGCTGGAGCAGCGCAAGATTCGGTTTGTGCCGCATCAGTCGGAGTACTGCTGGGCGTATCAGTTGATTGCCCGGGGGGCGCGGGTGATCAGCAATCTGGAGGCTTACGGGATGGTGTTGATGCCGGAGTTTCGGGAGTGGGGGTTGCCTGAGTTGCGGGATGCGATTGATCGGGAGTTTTTTATTTTGTCCGAGGCGCATTATCAGCGGTATATCGCGCCGGGGTTTCTCAGGGATGCGTTTGGGGGGTGATTGAGTACATATCCGTTATTTGGGTAACGGCCGCTTATGGTT